>NZ_DASWWZ010000017.1:0-13187 GCF_036405755.1 Schlesneria sp. | reverse complement strand
CGAGAAGTTCGCCTCCTGTCAGGTCGGGTTTCAGGCGGAATAACACCCCTGCGCGCGGGGTCTTGATGGGGGATGTCGGCAATGTTGCATACCGGCTGTTGATGCCGGCACTATTACCCGCAATCACGTACCACCAGCCGTCCGGTCCCTGCTGGACGGAGTGAACGTCGTGTTCGCCACCTGTTTTCAGTTTGAGGAAGTTGTCGGGAGGCCCATCTGCCCGATCGTCGGCGTTGGCGTCATCCAGACGCAGCAGTCCCCCGTCACCGACACAGACGAGTGACCGCCCGATGAAGTACATTCCCTGTGCGCCGCTGCGGGGAAGTTCAGAAAAGACTTTCGCCTCGTCCGCTTTTCCGTCGCCATCGTTGTCGATCAGGATCTTGATGAACCCGGCACCGGAAACAACGACTCGGCCCTTCGAGTCAATTGTCATAGAGTAAATATCGTGAGCCAGATCGTCCCCGGCGAATTCGGTCACTTCGAATCCGTCGGGGACTTTGACTCCGATGTCATCCGCGGACAGTGGGTAAACGATGGATAAACAAAAAAGCGCCATCAGCAGCCTGCCGAATGACGCTTTGTAAGACTCGAATTCAATCATTGAGGTTCCGTCTGGCTCAGTTGCCGCTGGATTTCGCGTCCGTATTCTTCTCGCGGATATCAAAGCAGAGTACGCAATTCTGTTCTCTGAGGTAGAGCTTCCCATCCAGAATCACGGGATGCGACCAACTCGGACGCTCGCCGCTGCCCGGTACCGTGAATGCACCGACTTCCTCATAGTCATTCGGGTCGGCTTTCGCCAGAGCCATCGTGCCGTTGGCATAGTGAAGGTACAGTCGACCATCGGCAGCGGCCATCGCGATCGAACCGCTGCCGGTTCCTCGCTTGCGCCATTGAACCTTGCCCGTCTTCAATTCGGCACAGAAGGGGATTCCAGAGTCTTCCGAGTCTCCATAGATGTAGTCACCAACCAGAACGACACCACCGTGCTTGTTCCCCAGTTCGGGCTTCAGAGGATAAATTTCTTTAATGTCGACTCCCCCGTTGCCATCGGGAATCTGCTGGAGCAGTGCGCCACCGCGCTTGTAACCGGCAACGGCGAACACCAGATCGTCCTTAACGATCGGAGTCGGAATGATGGCGGTGGTTTTTTCCATCGGATACGACCAGAGCAGTTTGCCATCGGTCGCGCGAACGCCAAGGGCGCCGCCCCCTGTGGTCTGAACGTAAACCCGGACACCGCCGATGTCTGTCTTAACGATCGATGCATGACCCGCTCCGCGGTCCCCTTCCCGGACGACCGACCAGATGGTATTGCCCGTCAGTTTGTCGAGTGCAACCATCGTGGCTTTCTCGCCGCCTGGTGTGCAGACGAGCTGATTACCATCAATTTCCACAGACTCGCTGTAACCCCAGATATCAGCTTTGACGCCGCCGAAATCCTTCTTCAAATCTTTACGCCAGATTTCTTTTCCGGTCTCAACGTTACAGCAGAAAAGTTCCCCGTCGGCGGTCAGTGCGTAAACACGGTCGGCGTCAACTGTGGGGGTGCTGCGGGAGCTCTGCCAGGTTGGCTGCCCGTTCTTCCAGGCCGAGCCGGCCTTGTTGACCCAGAGGCGTTTTCCATCCTTCAGGTCCAGGCAGATCAGGTATTCATCGGAATCTGAGACATCGGCGATGCTGTCACCCAGCAGGAAGATTCGACCATTGGAGATCGCCGGACTGGTGTAACCACGGCCCGATCCATCCGCCTTCCAGAGCAGCTTCGGTCCACCCGCAGGCCATTCCTGGAGCAAATCGTTCTCTTGCGAGAAGGCGGTTCGATCCGCACCACGGAACGTTGGCCAATCAGCCGCGATCAGACCCTGCTGAACTCCACCGGCAACGGCAAACAAGACCAGCGACAAAACCTGTCTTCGTGAAATCATTGGACGACCGCTCCTTGGGGGAAACCATAAAGCTCGACTCATGTCCGAGTTTAAATGCAGACTTTTCCATCGGCAAGGCGATGCCCAGAGCAAATCAGCCGGGACACGCTTCCGAGGGAAATTCTCATGAAGAACTCTGTCGGAATTCAGGTCACATTATGTTTCAGCGCCGCCGGTGCCACGGCATTTCCCTCGGCAACGGGGCCCAACGAACGGCTTCCTTCGGTCGCTTACGAAACCAGGCGGCGACGGGACCGATGCATCAGGGACGCTCAGCCTGGTGAGTCTTCATCGAGAAAGACGTCCCGGCGAGGCGAGTTCGTGCATCTCGCCGCTGAGCACGGAACGAATTAGGAGAGGGCGTGACCGCACCGAGACCCGGTTCCATGAGTACGGTGTCTCAGCGGATATCTATCAAGCCCCCTCTTCGTTCCACAATGCGATTGCCATCGTGGAAGCTTCTTCGGGCGTATGAATCTCAAGATTGAGCTGGGCGTCACGGATCCGTACGAGCACCGACTTGAAGCGAGGTCCCGGAAAAAGTCCCATTTTGATCAGGTCGTCCCCTGTGATGAGTGGCGGGGGATCGATGATCTCACTCGGTGTCTCTTCCAAAAAGCGGCGACAGAACGCAATCGGGTCGTCGCTGAGACCCTTCGCGATTCTGACGGCCGTCTCGAGGTTCAGCAGTTCTGCGGCGCCAGGATGAGCAAGGATTCGTTTCAGACTCGACAGGCTCAGTTCTGGAGCTTCATCCAGTGCCCCGTGATGTTGGGTTAGCCACCCGATTCTCGCGGATTCACCATTCGACAACTTCATCCGGCGACAGATCGACAGGACCGTTGACGTGGACGACAGCGGCAGCAGAAAGGCTGTGAGGGCGAGTTCGAATGAAGGCTGGTCTAAAAGAGCAAGCGATTGCAGCGTGTGCTTCCAGGTCTCCTGTCCTCGAAACTGACGTAGCTCTGGAAAGATGACCTGGATCAATCCGACGTCATCTGCCAGTTCGATTGCCCGTCTGCGGTGGACGTCGACCAGCATCCTTTTCATTTCCTGAGTGATCCGTTCGGCACTGACTACGGTCAGGTCCGCGGACATCTCACGGATGGCACTGGCCGTCGCCGTGTCCAGCGAAAAGCCCAGCGTCGCCGTGAACCGGATGGCCCGCAGCATCCGCAGCTTGTCTTCGCGAATCCTTTCATGGGGATCGCCGATTGCACGAACGATTTTTGCCGCGAGATCACTTTCCCCCCCTACATAGTCCAGCACTCGTTCGTCGACCGGGTCAAAGAACATGCCATTGATGCTGAAGTCGCGCCGATGCGCATCTTCCTGAGGTGTGGCGAACGTGACATGTTCGGGACGGCGACCATCCTGATAGGGACCCTCAGTCCGGAAGGTGGCGACTTCGACCGTGCCAACGTCAGCAGGTCCGATCACCATGATCACGCCGAAGCTGGCACCGACGGCAAGTGTGCGGCGATGTCCAAACAACTGGCGCACCTGCTCGGGCAAAGCGGTTGTCGCAACATCGTAATCTTTTGCTTCGCGGCCCAGCAGCGCATCGCGAACGCAGCCCCCGGCGAACAGCGCGGTATGACCCGCGTCGCGCAATCGGCGGACAATCTCGATCGCGAATTCACGTTGGGGCGATGGAGATCTCATTCCTTCAGTCTCATCCCGTCGAATGCCACTCACGTAAGACGAGAGCGGCAGGATTACTGTTTATTTTTTCGACTATCCATGACAGTCCTGCGACAACCGCCTACAGTTATGGGACAGACAGGTCCGATACAAGCGACCGGACTTTGTTCACGCTGAAAAATGATGGGGCGTCATCAGAAATTCAGATCGTGGCGGACCAGACGAACTCGTTGACCTGCATGATCTGGAAGTCAGTCTCCCGGGAAGAACATCTGCGATGTGGATCAAAGTGTGTGGAATTCGTGACCTGGAAACCGCACGAGCAGTCGCGGACCTGGGAATCGACGCCATCGGTCTTAACTTTTATTCCCGCTCTCCCCGCTCGGTTTCGATTGACGATGCCACGGCAATTTCGCAGGCCTTGCCGCAGGAGGTTGCACGCGTCGGTGTCTTCGTCAATCACTCGCTGGCTGAGATCACCTCAATCGCGACTGCGTGCCGCCTGGACCTGGTGCAGTTGCATGGAGACGAACGGGCATCCTTCCTCGTGGAACTGGCAAGGAAGCTCCCGGAAGTCAGGTTGGTCAGGGCGTGGAGAATGTCTGCGGACGGCTTGGGGGAACTGATCTCGCTGCTGGACGTATGCAGCCGCGAGCAGGTCAGACTTGCAGGCTGTCTGGTCGACGCGCACGTGACAGGTCTTTATGGCGGTTCGGGGAAGACTGTTCCCTGGCAACGTCTGGCGGACGAGTATTCACAGGAAGCGTTCCCACCTCTGATCCTTGCTGGTGGGCTCACCCCCGACAACATTGCTCAGGCCATCTCTGCGGTACGGCCCTGGGGCGTAGACGTTGCCAGTGGCGTCGAATCGGCGCCGGGTGTGAAAGACATCGAATTGGCAAAACGCTTCGTGACGAACGCTCGTGCAGCGGTTGCCGCAGGATAGATTCCCGGATTCTTACCCGACACCGAGTATGCAATCTCGAACCATGCGGCACGCGTTTGAGCTTCCGCAACGGACGACGAGACGGCGAGTCACGATAGAACTCGTCTGCAGCAGGGCTCACGGGCGGTCAGTCACTGGCTGAAGTCCGCTCCAAGTGCTGCATTGTGATCAGGTCACAACGAAAAAGGCCCGCAGGCGATGACTCGACTGCGGGCCTGAACACGTAGGACGTGTCGCCGACGATTTAGTACATATCGTCGTGGTCGCCGTGGCCACCAGCCTTCTTGTCAGCGTCCTTCGGCTTTTCAGCGATCAAGGCATCGCTGGTGAGCAGCAGGGTGGAAACGCTGGCAGCGTTCTGGAGAGCGCTACGGGTGACCTTGCAAGGATCGATGATACCGGCCTTGACCAGGTCTTCGTACTTGCCAGTCTGGGCGTTGTAGCCAAGACCTTCTTTGCTTTCGGCCACTTTTTCGCAGATCACAGTGCCGTCAACGCCGGCGTTGTTAGCGATCTGGGTCAGTGGTGCGCGGCAAGCGCGAACGATGATGTTGAAACCGGTGGTTTCGTCTTCGTTCAGTCCAGTTGGCTTCAGTTCGAGAGAAGCACGCAGGAGAGCAACCCCACCGCCTGGCAGAATTCCTTCTTCGACGGCGGCACGGGTTGCGTGCAGAGCGTCTTCCACGCGAGCCTTCTTTTCCTTCATTTCGCTTTCGGTTGCGGCACCGACGTTGAGCTGAGCCACACCACCGGAGAGCTTCGCGACGCGTTCTTCCAGCTTCTCACGATCGTAGTCGCTGGTGGAGTTGGCGAGTTCACGACGGATCTGTTCGATTCGTGCCTTGATGTCGGCCGACTTGCCTAGACCTTCGATGATCGTGGTGTTGTCTTTATCGATGACGATTCGCTTGGCGCGACCGAGGTCGGACAATTGAACGTTTTCGAGCTGGATACCCAGGTCTTCGAAGATGGCCTGACCACCAACCATGATTGCCAGGTCCTGCAGCATCGCCTTGCGACGATCGCCGTAACCAGGAGCCTTGACCGCAGCAACCTTGAAGGTGCCGCGGAGCTTGTTGAGCACGAGAGTCGTCAGGGCTTCGCCTTCGACTTCTTCAGCAACGATCAACAGTGGCTTGCCGCTGTTGACGACTTTCTCGAGCAGTGGAACCAGATCCTTGATGCTCGTGATCTTCTTTTCGTGGATCAGAACATAAGCGTCTTCGAGGACGCATTCCATCGAGGTTGGGTCGGTGACGAAGTAAGGCGACAGATAGCCGCGATCGAACTGCATCCCTTCGACGACTTCGTAGGTGGTGTTGAGCGACTTGCCTTCTTCGACGGTGATCACGCCGTCTTTACCAACCTGCTCCATGGCTTCGGCAAGAATGTTGCCGATTTCCGAGTCGCCATTGGCAGCAACGGTACCAACCTGAGCGATGGATTTCTTGTTTTTGCATTCGACGGCTGCGGCCTTCAACTTGGCGACGATCTGCTCGACAGCCTTGTCCATTCCGCGCTTCATGTCGATGGGATTGACACCGGCAACGACGGCCTTGAGGCCTTCGACGTACACGGCTTCGGCGAGAATGGTTGCCGTCGTCGTACCATCGCCTGCAGTGTCAGAGGTCTTGCTGGCAACTTCCCGTACCATCCGGGCACCCATATCTTCGAACTTGTCTTCGAGTTCGATTTCACGGGCGACGGTCACACCGTCCTTCGTCACGGTTGGAGAGCCAAAGCTCTTTTCGATGATGACGTTGCGACCACGAGGGCCCAAGGTCACTCGTACGGTGCGGGCGAGCTTCTGCACGCCGCGACGCATTGCTTCTTGCGCTTCCTGATCAAAGGCGATAATCTTGGCCATTCAGAGAGGCTCCTGGTTGAAAAATAGGGAAAAATCGGATCCGCCACTCGCGTCAAATCCGTATTGACGGGCGGGCGTCGACGCGGACCGAAAGTTTTTGTGGTCAAGTGATCAACCCGACGCACCCATGATTCTCTCACACAGGTGGCGTCCGGTTTCGATCATCAGCCGTAAATGGCGAGAATGTCGCTTTCGCGAAGCAGCAGGTAGGTCTCGTCACCGACCTTAAGTTCGTCCCCTGCATAGGAACTGAAGATCACGTGATCGCCAGGCTTAACCGTCAAAGCGATCTTCTGGCCATTGCTCTTAACGTGTCCTTCGCCGACTGCAACCACATCACCCCGTTGAGGTTTGTCTGTTGCCGAATCCGGGAGCACAATCCCGCCAGCGGTCTTCGTTTCCGCTTCGGCTCGCTTCAGAACCACTCGATCACCGAGGGGGACCAACTTAGGGTCGTTCGAGCCACTCTTCTTTGCCATCTCACCTTACTCCAGAATCGAAACGCGTTTGGACTTCCAACTCGGGACTCAGCCCACAGGCGACACCATTAGCCGGACGTCTGGCCAGCGAACGGCGCGCCAAACTTGTTGAGGATTATTAAGATCATAAAATATAAAGCTTTACAGCGGAACGATGTTTTTACGGCTCTGCCATGCTGGCCATAACTGAATACGGGGCGGGGCGAGTCTGCCAATCTGACAGCGAATTCTGAAGAAGGCTTAAAGTCCAGGGGACCCAGGACAGGCGGACCGTTCCTCAGTTGCGTCGGTCAAGCCACGGGTTTGAGTTTGAGAATCGAGGGGACTTTGCGGAGACACTTTGATAAGCTTTGATTGATGGTTGTTGGTCATCGGAATTGACGGGAATCCATTTGATGCGTTTGCAACTCTCTTTCATCGTCTACGCCGCCTGGCTGAGTTTCGTCACCGCTGCCCCACTGACGGCTGCGGAACCAGACTCCGTGAAGAAAATCGACTTCAATCGCGACATCAAGCCGATTCTTTCCAACGCCTGTTACCGCTGTCACGGCCCCGACCCGGACGAACGGAAAGGAGGAACGGACGGATTACGTTTCGATACTGCCGAGGGAGTTCTTGCGGATTTGGGTGGCTATGCCGCTGTCGTCCCCGGAAAACCGGAGGCGAGTGCGCTGATTCAGCGGATCACCACGACCGACCCTGATCAGGTCATGCCCCCTCGCGGGGCTGGCAAGCCGCTCACCCCGCACGAAGTGGACCTGCTGAAGACCTGGGTTGAGCAGGGAGCCAAATTCTCGCAGCACTGGTCCTATATCGTTCCGCAAAAACCTCCCCTTCCCACGGTCCGAGACGTCGGATGGGTGAAGAACGGAATTGATTACTTCATTCTGGCTCGCCTCGAAGCGGAAGGTCTGAAGCCAGCAGAAGAAGCGGACCGGTATGCGCTCATTCGCCGTGTGGCACTCGATCTGACCGGATTGCCCCCCACTGTCGAAGAAGTGAACGAGTTCATCAACGACGAAAGTTCGACTGCATACGAGAAAGTCGTCGATCGAATGCTGGCCAAGCCATCGTTCGGCGAGCACTGGGGACTCGCATGGCTCGATCTGGCCCGGTACGCGGATTCGGCCGGATACGCAGACGATCCCGCGCGGCGGATCTGGCTCTACCGCGATTACGTCGTGAAGTCGTTCAATGACAACAAGCCGTTTGACCAGTTTACGATCGAACAGATCGCGGGTGACCTGCTTCCCCATCCGACCGACGAACAGTTGATCGCGACGGCTTTCCATCGAAACACGATGACCAACAACGAAGGGGGAACCAACGACGAAGAATTCCGCAACGTCGCTGTGGTCGACCGGGTGAATACGACGATGGCAGTCTGGATGGGAACGACGATGGCTTGTGCCCAATGCCATACGCATAAATACGACCCCATCACGCAGGAAGAATACTTCCGGTTCTTCGCGTTCTTTAACAATACCGAAGATGCGGACCGTGGAGACGAATCACCGCTTCATGCTGTTTACACGGAAGATCAACTTCGTTTGCGTTCGGCGTGGCAGACAGAAGTTGCGCAGCTTGAACAGGTGCTGAAGACCGAAACCCCGGAACTGGCCGCGGCCCGTGCAAAGTGGGACGAAGCGTTTCCCAAAAGCGTCCACTGGAATTCCCTGATTCCCCGGCGGGTCCGATCGCAGGCGAATTCGGCTGCCATCACATCGGCAGAGGGTTCGATCAAAGTGGCGTCGGGTGCGACCAGTGACACCTACACAATCGAAATTCCTGCGACGGGCGAAGTCGTTCGAGCCCTGCGACTGGAAGCGTTACCGGACGAGAAACTGCCGGGGAACGGGCCGGGTCACAGCGGCGGCAACTTTGTTCTCTCGGGAGTAACCGCGGTGCTGGAACCTCCTGCTGGAATGCCAGCACGCGGCCGCTACGTGCGTGTGGAACTTCCGGGCGAGAAGTATCTGTCTCTGGCGGAAGTTCAGATTTATCACGGTTCCGAGAACATTGCTCTCAAGGGAGAAGCCAGTCAGATCAGCACCGCCTATGACGGAGAGGCCAAACGGGCCATCGACGGGAACACGAACGGGGACTATTTCGCGGCGCTATCGACGACGCACACGGGACCGGGAAAAGATCCCTGGTGGGAGGTCGATCTCAAGTCCGACCAGCCGATCGATCGGATCACACTGTGGAACCGCACTGATGGAGCGGGTGAGAGACTGTCCAATTTTCGGATTGTCGTCCTCGACGAGAAACGTGAGCCCGTCTGGAAGCGTGACGTGGCACCGCAACCCAATCCCAGCAGCGAATTTGCCGTCGATGGCAACCGGCCGATCGAGTTCGAAGCTACTGTGGCGGACTATTCTCAGCCCGGCTTCGATGCCGCGTTCGTGCTCAACAACAAGGATCCCAAATCGAAAGGCTGGGCCGTAGGCGGGGCAACCGGTCAGCCACACAGCCTCACGTTGTTCAGCCGGCAACCGGTGCAGCTACCGTCTGGTTGGACGCTGAAAGTGACGATCGAGCATGCTTCCCAGTTTGATCATCACAACCTGGGGCATTTCCGACTCTCGGTGACGAAGGACGAAGGGGTCAACCAGTGGGCGCGGACACCCGCTGCGGTGATCGCCGCGCTGAAGGTCGCACCTTCCAGTCGCAGTACTGCCGAGCAGGATCTCGTGACACAGCACTTCCTGACGATCGCTCCGGAGCTGTCGGCGACTCGACAGCAGATCGCGCAACTGCAGAAATCACTGGCAGACCTGAAGCCCGAGACTGTTCCTGTCATGAAGGAACTCACTGCGAATCGACGAGTGACCAAACTGCAGTACAGAGGGAACTTCGAGGATCTTGGTCCCGAAGTGACGGAGGGGATTCCCGCCGCACTGGGGACCTTACCTGCCGGTGAACCCGTAAATCGGCTGACGCTGGCAAAGTGGCTGGTCGACCCGAAGAATCCTTTGACGGCGCGCGTGATTGCGAACCGCTACTGGGAACAACTGTTCGGGATCGGGATCGTATCGACCAGCGAAGAGTTCGGTTCGCAGGGGGACCTCCCCTTCCATCCTGAACTGCTCGACTGGCTCGCCTGCGAACTGACCGGACAGTCTGAAGCGACGGCCACCGCCGCGGGTCTCAAGACCCAGCAACCCTGGGATACGAAAGCGTTTTTGAAGACGCTCGTCATGTCGGCGGCCTACCGTCAGTCCTCCAGAACAACGCCTGAGCTTCAGCAGCGTGACCCCGACAATCGCCTGATTGCTCATGGGCCTCGTTTCCGTCTCTCTGCCGAGACTCTGCGAGATCAAGCGCTGTTCGTCAGCGGACTGCTCAGCCGCAAAATGGCGGGTCCACCCGTCAAGCCGCCCCAACCGAGTCTGGGGCTGAGCGCCGCGTTCGGCAGCAGCACGGACTGGCAGACGAGTCCCGGCGAAGACAAATACCGGCGTGGAATTTACACCACGTGGCGGCGATCCAATCCGTACCCCTCGATGGCGACATTCGATGCGCCCAACCGCGAAGTCTGTACGGTGCGTCGTGTGCGAACAAACACCCCATTGCAGGCGCTCGTGTCACTGAATGATCCCGTCAACGTCGAAGCAGCGCAAGCGCTTGCGCGCCGCATCGTGCAAGACGGTGGTCATTCAGTGGCCGATCGCGCGACGTATGGTTTCCGTCGAGTTTTGATTCGGCCTCCCCATCCCGTTGAACTCCAGCGGCTGGTCGATCTCTATGAGCAGTCGCTGAAACGGTTCGAGCAAAGTCTGGAAGAAGCGACACAACTCGCGACGGATCCACTAGGCCCTGCCCCGGAAGGGACTCGGATTCCCGAACTGGCGGCCTGGTCCGTCGTCGGGAATGTCCTGCTGAACCTGGATGAAACAGTCATGAAGCGGTAGCGCTTGTTCCGGCACTGCTCTGGTAAACTCAGATATCCGAATTTGTTCCATTGAGGCGACGATCCATGAATCTTCAAGAGAAGCAGCTTCAGCTCAAGACGCGGCGACAGTTTTTGAAAGAGACTCAGTTGGGGGTCGGGTCACTGGCACTCTCATCCCTGCTGGGATCTTCGTCATCCGGGGCAACATCGTCGGTGGTGAACCCGTTGGCACCCAAGGCGCCTCATTTCCCGGCCAAGGCGAAGCGGGTGATTTACCTGCACCTGACGGGTTCGCCCCCTCATCTGGATCTTTACGACTACAAGCCCGAACTCGTACGCCTCAGCGGACAAGATGCTCCGGAATCGTTCATCAAAGGGAAGCGGTTCGCCTTCACGACGGGGACGCCCAAACTGCTGGGGACTCCGCGAACCTTTAAGCAATATGGTGAAGGTGGCGTCTGGCTGTCTGATGCACTGCCAAACTTGCAGACTGTTGCCGACGATGTTTGTGTGATTAAGTCGATGTTCACCGAGCAATTCAATCATGCTCCTGCGGAACTGCTGCTCTACACGGGATCCGCGCGACCCGGTCGCCCCTCGATGGGGGCCTGGGCCACCTATGGTTTGGGGACCGAGAACGAAAACCTGCCCGGCTTCGTCGTGTTGATCTCCAGTGGAGTCCAGCCGAACGGTGGTAAGAACTCCTATGGGAGTGGATTTCTGCCGTCCGTCTATCAGGGAGTTCAGTGCCGTTCAAAAGGGGATCCCGTGCTGTTTGCTTCGGATCCGGCAGGGATGTCGCGAAGCCTGCGTCGAGAGACCCTCGATGCACTGCACGACTTGAACGAACTGCAGGCCGCGGAACTGGGGCACCCGGAAACGCTGACCCGAATCGCCCAGTACGAACTGGCGTTCCGGATGCAGATGTCCGTTCCTGAAGTAATGGATATCTCCAAAGAGACCAAGCAGACCCTCGACGAATATGGGGCTCAGCCCGGTGAAGCGAGCTTCGCCAACAACTGCCTGTTGGCGCGTCGCTTGTGCGAACAGGGGGTCCGTTTCGTGCAGCTCTTCGACTGGGGCTGGGATTTCCATGGTACCGGACCGGGCGAAGGGTTGACTGACGGTTTGACTCGGAAATGTGCGACCATGGACAAGCCTGTCGCCGCGCTCATCAAGGACTTGAAGCAGCGCGGCATGCTGAAAGACACGCTGATTATTTGCGGCGGTGAGTTCGGACGAACTCCCTTCCGCGAAGGGCGGACTGCCGCGAGCGCCACCCTGGGCCGCGATCACTACCCTGACTGCTATTCCATGTGGATGGCGGGAGGCGGGGTTAAAGGAGGATTCTCTTACGGTGAGTCTGACGAACTGGGCTTTTCAATCGCCCGGGATAAGGTTCACATCCATGACCTGCAGGCCACGATCATGCACCTGCTTGGTTTCGACCACACGCAACTGACGTATCGATTCCAGGGACGGGACTACCGTCTGACCGATGTCCACGGTGAAGTGGTGAAAGCGGTCCTCGCCTAGGAATGTGGATCGAGAAGGACTTCCTATCGCGACGGGGACGCGTCCGAACAGCGAGACAGGAAGTGATTGAGATCGGATGGTGAGTCGGGGCGGTGTCCGCGTCCCTTCGTCGGATATCCGCCCGACCGATCCTGCGCCCTGCCGAATCAACACGAAGTCCCGGGAACGACTCGGACTGTTCTATCGGCGATGGGATCTCATTTTTGCGCTGATCCGCGTCAGTACCGCGTTGGCTCGTTGTTCCGCGTCGCGTCCTGCGCGAGAGATATTTGCTTGAGCGGAGGTCAGGACGTTCTGGACTGTTTTCTGGTAGGATTCAAACTCGTGCACGGTCTGCGACAGTCCCGGGAACGGTTGGCGGGGAACCGCGTACTTCCGGTAAATCTCCTCGAATTTGTAACGTTGTCCCGCACCACTCGTCGTGCCGACGTCGATTTCCTTCACCGATCGGGAGAGTGTCGCGATCGAGTCTCTGAGCCAGCGCCGGGCATCGGTCCAGGCCTGAATGTCCTTGCTGTCACAGATCCGTCGCTCATCGGAATTCAGATCGCGGTTGAGTGAATTCAGACGCGACAAATTGGAAGCAAGGTCTTTACGAATCGAACTGATTCTCATTTCCATCTGTTGAATTGTCTGCCAGGTAGATTCGATGGCAGCCAGTAATCTCTGATCGAAATCCGACGTCGTTCCCTGAGCTGAATAGTGGGGTTGATAGACGGGCGCGGAGGGAACACTGGCCGCAGTGGGGATCGGTTCGATCCAGACTGACACCTCAAGATTGACGCCAGCGGGCGGAGCGGGAAGAGGGTGATCGAGTAACGGCGAGGTCCCCCCTGCTCCGTCGTATGAGATGCCATTGACGATCCACCCCAGAATCCGTTCCTGGTCG
>NZ_DASWWZ010000016.1:0-9083 GCF_036405755.1 Schlesneria sp. | reverse complement strand
AGTTTTGACATCGGCCCCGTCGCTGACAGTGTTCGCGTAAAGAACTCTCCGTTCGAGCCAAAGTCATTCAACAGCTCGAGATACCCATCCCCGGCGACGTCTTCGTACTTGACTCGCCCCCTTACGACGTACTGATGATTGAGAATACCCGGTGACTCACACACGGCGACCCGTGTTGTGCTTGGCTGATCGCTACCCAGAACGATGACGGCGGGTTCACTGGCCGGTCCCGCCGAAGAAACCGCGTTCTGACCCATCTCTTCCAGACTCGCAAAAGTGAGCTCCACCGTCGGGGCCTCACCAGAGGCACTATTACGGCAAGTCAGCAGAAGCACCGCGACTAACATCATCCGTAGAAACATGATTCGTCCCCTTCTCGTTTTCTTTCGCGTGTGCGGCCAGTAGGGTCTTCAGTGTGCTGAGATCAATCTTTCCGTCGATCAAAAGTCCGCGCAATGTTCGCTCGAAGTCACTCATCCGTGACTGGCTGTCAAAGACCTCAATCTTGGCGATCAGACGGTCCAGACGGAGTCGCACAGTGGGATAAGAGATGGAATATGCTTTCGCCATCTCTTTCAATGAGCCGGACGCCAGCACGAAACGCTTCAGAAAAGCGAGATCTTCGTCGTCCAGCAGATCGATCCACTTCTTATTGCTCATAACTGAATATTATTCATTCTAGATCAATAATATTCAATATTTTTCTGAGAATTTTTGCACTTTATTTCCATGAGAGCCCGCAGCAGGATGTTGGGGCTGGCGGGTTCCGTTGTCACTGCGCAGGCTTGAGCTGGTCTGGAATTGAGCTTCTGGTATTGTTGCCCTGCTCGACCACCCTGATTGACTCCATGACGCATGAGTAGTGATTCCCCCATTTTGAATTGCGAGGCGCGATGGATCCGCAAGCGATCAGACAGTTCATCGAGTTGAAGTGTCCCGGGACCCGAGTCTTGGTCGCGTCACGCGAAAGCGGTGCACCGGAAGCTGCCTGGGGCGATAGCTTTTTTATTTACGACCCTGATGGAAATCTCCCTTCGCAGCGTCAGTTCCCCTACGCCACCATCGTCGTGAAAGATTACCCGGGGTTCGATGAGTTCTCGCAGCTCAACCGCCCCGGAATCTTCCGCCTGAACCTGGGACTGGGAAAGGACGATTTCCGCAGCGCCCTCGGTCTCTCCACAGACAAGTTCCGCGAACCGACCACACCTGCGGCAACCGAAGACTTTGCCGCAGTGAATCGGCTTATGCCCCACCCCGTCTACGCCGCCCAGGGTTGGGTCTGCATTCTCAACCCCTCACGTGAGACATTCCGCGAGACCATTGAGCCACTGATCGCTGCTGCGTACCTGAAGTCTTTGAAAGCTTTTCGCCAGACTTGAGTGGATATCCCCTGATCCTTTGGCCCGGCAGACTCAAGACGATGATCATCACGGTAGGACTCGATCGGACCGTATTTGCGACAATCAGCATCACAGTCGAAATCATAAGAGATCTCGAACCGCCCCGCTGATGAGCGACATGGACGCCAACCGCCCAAACCACCCGAATGCGGAGTGCTGACTTATGGACATCGGACTTCCGCAACAGAATTCGATCGTCGGCGATAAAGTCGATCTTCGCTCTTCCGTGAAGGGACTACGGAAGACTATTCTTAAAAAATTGGACGTTGCGACACGATTTGCCCAGACGGAGAGTTTTGTCAGGATGGCACATCAACGAGTTTGGCCTGGCCGCCCCGCACCTCTTGGCGCCACCTGGGACGGCAAAGGGGTCAATTTTGCGGTGTTCTCTGAACACGCGACTCAGGTTGATTTGTGTCTTTTCGACTCTCCCCTCGCGACAAAAGAGTCGGCCCGGATCCCCCTTCCCGATCAGACGGATCATGTCTGGAACGGATATCTTCCTGACATCAGACCGGGACAGCTCTACGGGTTTCGTGCCCACGGTCCCTACGATCCCGAGCGGGGATTTCGGTTTAATGCCAACAAGGTCCTGCTCGACCCCTACGCCAAGGGAATCGGACGAGACCTGATCTGGAACGACGCCGCGTTCGGCTACCACATCGGCGATCCGGCTGGTGATCTCAGTTTTGATGAGCGCGACAATGCGGATTCGGCCCCCCTCGCCGCCGTCATCAATCCCCGCTTCAACTGGGGCGGCGACAAGCCCCCCAAGACCCCCTGGCATAAAACGCTCATCTATGAAATGCACGTCAAGGGCTTCACGTGCAAAAGCCCCTGGGTCCCGCGCGAAAGCCGCGGAAAATACGCCGGCGTTGCGTGTGAAGGAACGCTTCGACATCTGCGGTCCCTGGGAGTGACGGCGGTCGAGCTGATGCCCGTCCATCACCATGTCGACGAACGGTTTCTGGTCGATCGAGGACTCACAAACTACTGGGGTTACAACACGCTGGCGTACCTGGCGCCCGAGATGCGGTTCGCCTCGATCCCGAACCCGCAGCAGACGGTCAATGAATTCAAGCGGATGGTTCGCCAGCTTCATCGAAATGGCTTTGAGGTCATTCTTGACGTGGTCTACAACCATACCTGCGAAGGAAATCATCTAGGCCCGACACTGTGCCTGAAAGGGCTCGACAACACCTCCTATTACCGTCTCGCTGACCCCCGCCGCTATTACCAGGACTACACCGGCTGCGGAAATACCCTGAACATGCAGTCGCCCCGCGTTCTGCAATTGATCATGGACAGCCTGCGTTACTGGGTGCAGGAAATGCACGTTGACGGTTTTCGCTTCGATCTGGCAGCGGCGTTGGCACGTGAACTTCATGACGTCGATAAGCTGGGGGCGTTCTTCGACATTATCCACCAGGACCCCATCCTGTCCCAGGTGAAGTTAATTGCCGAACCATGGGACGTCGGGCCGGGGGGTTACCAGGTGGGGAACTTCCCCGTCCTGTGGACCGAGTGGAACGGAAAGTATCGCGATTGCGTGCGCAAGTTTTGGCGCGGCGACGGACACACCGCCAGCGAGTTCGCCACACGCCTGTGCGGCAGTAGTGATCTCTACGAAGCAACAGGCCGCCGCCCCTACGCGAGCATCAACTTCGTCACGTCTCACGACGGATTCTCACTGCATGATCTGGTTTCATACAACCACAAGCACAATGAAGCCAATGGCGAAAACAATAACGACGGAGATAATCACAACATCAGCTGGAACTGTGGATCCGAGGGCCCCACAGATGACCCGGCAGTACTGAAAATTCGCGAACAGCAGAAGCGAAATTTCATGACCACTCTCCTGATATCTCAGGGGGTCGCCATGATTCGCAGCGGGGATGAATTCTGTCAATCGCAAGGTGGCAACAACAACGCCTACTGTCAGGACAACCCGATCAGCTGGCTGCGATGGAAACTGACGAACGAAGAAAGACGGTTCCTGGAATTCACGCAGCGGGTCATTCGACTCTGGAAGTCGCAACCCGTCCTGCAGCGACGAAAGTTTTTTCAGGGACGAATGATTCGCGGCGAGCTGGTCAAGGACGTCGTCTGGCTCACTCCGCTCGGCCAGCAGATGACGGATGAAGACTGGAACAAGGACTACACCCGCTGCCTTGGAATGCGACTTGAAGGGGAGATGGAAGACGAGATCAATGAAAAGGGGCGCCCCATCTCAGGGGACACGTTGCTCATCCTGTTCAATTCGCACAACGACTCGATCCCCTTCCTGATGCCCCCGCACGCCGACAATGAGTTCTGGCAACCTCTGCTCGACACGGCAACCGATTCGCTCTTGAAGCGATTGACGTTCAAGGAACCGTATCCACTGGAAGGTCATTCCCTGGCTGTTCTCAGGCTGAATCGTCCAAAAGTACCTTTCGTCGATCGGGCCAAGTCACAGATCTGGCAATTCGTCAGGGACCAGCGATGGCAGAAGCGTATTCGCTTCCCGCTGTTCCGCCCCGGAACCCCCTGATCCGCGCAAGTCCAATACGATCTGCGAAAACTCCTACATCGGACTCAACAGAGGGGCGACCAGGGGCTGGATCAGGCACTGGGTCCCGATCGCGGTTTGACGATGCGTTCCCACTTTTGAGGGAGACCTTATCGAATGGGCTGAGGTCTCCCTCAGAAGTGTTCGCCCCGGAACGACGGCCTTATCGCGCACTTCATTGCTTCAAACGTGAACTTCACTTCGCGCGGGCTGACAGATCCAGCCCCCTCCGAGAACGCGATCGCCTTCGTACAGGACCAGCGCCTGCCCCGGTGCGACTCCATACTGGGGTGCTTCGAACTGCACGCGAACACGTCCGTCCGAAATCCGTTCCACCACTGCTGGGGCGGCGGTGTGCTGATAGCGAATCTGTGCCAGGCAGTCAAACTTCTCCGGCAGATGGTCCTTGAGCCAGCTTAACCCATCTGCTTCCAACTCATAGCAGGCTAGATCTTCGTACTTTCCCAGCACAACGCGCCGCGTGTCCGGCTCGATTCGAATCACAAAGCGAGGTTCACCGAAGGTGATCCCTAACCCACGACGTTGTCCGATCGTAAACTGGTCGTATCCGGAATGTTTGCCCAGAACATTACCAGAGGGGTCCACAAAATCACCCGCCATGTCGGGTCGACCGCGATACCGTTCGAGAAAGCCGACGTAGTCGTTGTCAGGGATAAAGCAGATTTCCTGACTGTCGGGCTTGGTGGCGACGCGAAGTCCAGCTTCTCCTGCCAGTTCACGAATCTCGGGCTTATTGAAGTCACCGACAGGGAACATGATTCGATCGAGGATCTCGCGGTTAATTCCCGCCAGAACGTACGATTGATCTTTCGATCGATCTCGCCCACGCAGCAAGGCGGGTTCGCCGTCGATCGTTCCGATCCGCGCATAGTGCCCCGTCGCGATCCGCTCGGCACCGACGCTGACGGCAAAGTCCCACAACTTTCCAAACTTCAGCCAGTTGTTGCACATCACGCAGGGATTCGGGGTTCGTCCGGCAAGATACTCATCGACGAAGTAGTCTTTGATCCTGCCAAACGCATCCGAAAAGTTCAGTGCGTGAAAGGGGATATCCAGAACGTCCGCCACGCGGCGGGCGTCGGCCGCATCCGAGGCACTGCAACAACCCTGCTTATTCGCCTTCGCGCCAAGAATCGGCAGGGTCGGCAGCGGTGAGGGCTGTAACGCGTCAACGACAGCGGGAGCAGCTGAAGCCTTGGGCTTGGGTTCGATTCGGCAGGTGGTTTCCTCGACGGCACCAGACCGCATAAACAGTCCGATGACTTCGTATCCCTGCTGCTTCAGCAGCACGGCAGCGGCAGAGCTGTCTACTCCACCACTCATCGCCAGCACCACGCGGATCGCCATTATGCCCGAACTTCCTGGAAATTACTCACAAAACGCTGAAAGGCGTCATCATCAACACAATTAAGACCGGCGACGACTGAGCCGAGCCGCGTTATTTGCCAGCCGATCAATCCAGAGCATCGAGGGGCATCGGAAAAACCTGATCTTACTGGCAAAGCACACAGTGACCACGAATCAGGATTTCGGTGATACGGCCAATCTCGGTCACCGACTTGATTGCGGACTTGGGGAGTTCGACCTTGTGGAGGCAGGTCACACTACCACAATCAACACAAATGAAATGGGCGTGCTGGCATCCATCAGGGTGCGACACGTCACGGATCTCGAATCGCCAGACGTGATCCCCGAGTTCCCGGCGTGTTGCCAGGCCTGCCTCGACCAGATCGGTGAGGTTACGGAGCACCGTCGCTTTGTCGAAACCAAGCGGAACCAGATCGGCCGCAATTTCCGCATGTGTTGCTGGAGACGTGGCCCGCTGCAACCAGTGCATCACCGCCAGTCGCGCTGCTGTCGTTCTCAGTCCGCAGTCAGAAAGAAGTTTCCGCGTCTTGCTAACGGCGTCAATGTCTATGTTTTGAGTCATATTCAACCGTTCTTGCGGCTTACACACCTTCTCGAGGGACAGGGAAGAGAAGACACAAAAGGATACCTTCAACAAACTGCGAAAGGCAATTCACAGCCGATTCCGCGACAAAGCCTTCTCTCCCGGAAACGCCCTACTTCCGTTTCGGTCGCTGAAAAACCTTCTGGGCCCCCAGGATGGCTTCGACCAGTTTATCAACTTCGCCGTGCGTGTTGTAAAAGGCCAGACTTGCGCGAGCTGACGACGTCAGGCCATACAGGTCATGCAGGGGCATCGTGCAATGATGTCCCGCCCGAATAGCCACTCCCTGACGATCCAGAAGATCGGACAGGTCGTGAGCATGCAGCCCTTCAATCACAAAGCTGAGGATCGCCCCCTTGTGGTCGACAGACGGCCCGAGCAGGCGAATTCCAGGAATTTCCCTCATCCGCTGATGGGCGTAGCTCGACAACTGATGTTCGTATTGAGCGATCCTGCCGAGTCCCACGGCGCGCAGATAGTCGATCGCGGTACTCATGGCGACCGCTTCGACGAACGGGCAGGTCCCCGCCTCAAACTTGGCCGGAGGATCCGCCCAGGTCGACGACTGCTCGAACACCTCACGAATCATGTGACCACCCGCCAGGAACGGGTCCATCGCTTCCAGCAATTCGCGGCGAGCATATAGCACACCGATGCCGGTGGGGCCGTAAAGCTTGTGTCCCGAAAATGCCAGAAAGTCGATCTTCGCTCCCTGCACATCCGTGTGACCGTGCGGCACACTCTGCGCCCCATCCACGCAGATCAACGCACCGACGTCATGGGCTCTCCGCGCCAGTTCCGCAATCGGATTGACCGTCCCCAGCACGTTCGACATTGCAGTGACGGCGAGCAGTCGGGTCCGCGATGTCAGAACCTCATCCAGTCTGGAGAGGTCCAGGCGGCCATCATCGGTCAACGGGATGTATTTCAGTTCCGCTCCGGTCGCGCGGGCCGCGAGTTGCCAGGGAACGAGATTCGCGTGGTGCTCCATGGCATTCACCAGGACCTCATCACCAGGTTTGAGGAACTTTCTTGCCCACCCATGAGCCACGATGTTCAGCGACATCGTCGTCCCGGATGTGAAGACGATCTCGTCGACGTCGGCGGCCCCGATAAACTGGCGGACGTTTTCACGTGCGTTTTCCAGTTCCGTGGTCATCCGATCCCCCAATTCGTGGATGCCCCGATGGACGTTCGAATTGAAGTGCTCGAAACATTCGACCATTTTATCGATGACGACACGCGGTTTTTGAGACGTCGCGGCCGTGTCGAGATAGACCAGGGTTCGGTCGTTTGAAAGTCGCTGCGCGAGAATAGGAAAGTCGCGTCGAATCGACTCAACATCGAAAGCAGGATCAGCGGTGATAGACATGGGGTAGATTTTCGTCGCATGGCCTCGACCTGCTCAAAGCGCAGGTCGAGGTTTCTAGAACCAGGCCAAGGCGTCTGGCTCCGGAACAATACGCGGTGCCACGCCGAGAGAAATTATAGACCGAGAGCGTCTTTCATCGAGTACAGCCCCGGTGACTGAGTCACCAGAAACTTGGCAGCGGTCAGCGATCCCACCGCGTAGCTGTCTCGAGATTGCCCCTTAACCGCCACTTCGAGGGTTTCTCCCAGCATTCCGTAGACGATCGTATGTTCGCCGACGTTGTCCCCGACTCGCAGCGCGTGATAGCCGATCTCATTCCGGGGACGCTGCCCTGTGCGCCCTTCCCGTCCATGCTTGTGTTCGGTCTGCCCCATCTCCGCAGCCACGATTTCGCCGAACTTCAGTGCCGTTCCGCTGGGTGCATCTTCTTTGTAGCGATGATGTCGTTCGATGATTTCTACATCGACCCCGCTCGAATGGTCCTTCAGGGCGCGAGAAGCATCCGCGACAAGTTTCATCGCGATATTGACTGCGAGACTCATGCTGGGCGCCATCAGAACCGGAATCACCTTTGACGCGGCGACGACATCGGCTCGCTGTGATTCTGTCAGCCCTGTGGTGGCGATCACCAGAGGAATCTTCCGCTCTTTGCTGAGCGTCAGGATATGAGCACACCCTTCGGGGGTTGAGAAATCGATGATCACATCAAGCGGTTGATCGATGGTGGCACTTAGCGGCACATTCAGCTTGCCAATCCCGGCCAGTTCTCCTGCATCGAGACCCAGCTTGGGGGACGACGCAGACTCGAAGGCGGCGGTAACTCGCAGTGCTTTGTCCTGATGGGCCAACGCGACCACTCGCTGCCCCATCCGTCCGGCGGCACCGTTGACTCCTAATTTCAGAGCGTTTGACATTCAAAAATCCTCTTCATTCCGCTGTGTCTGTCACGAGCGGCGATTGTAATGCAATTCGACTCCCAAAAAAATGGGCCCCTGCCCGGCGCAGCCCCGGCGATCCGATTTCACTCTGTCGAACGGGACCGGACAGCATGCGGGCACTCAGATTAACGACTCAAGACAACCCCACATGCACACCGGACCGGCAAGCCGCGATCAGCAGTTCGCAGGAGGGTCACGAGGGACGCCGACACGAGCAAAACGTCCAGCAGAACCGACCAAGCGCCGATATCAACTCAGCTTCGAAGAGTCAGAGGCGTCTTTGGTCGAGTCATCTCCCGTGATGCTCCCCCCTCGGCAGCAGAGAACAGGGCCACTTGATCGACGAAAGTGAGAGACAATCGTCGGAAGAAACAGAAACCGAGCGAATTAACAACATCGCGCGACTGTATGCGATCGCAAAAACGAAACGGGCGCAAAGACGCTCACCGCAACCCACTCACCCCTTCCCTGCGTGCAACACCCCTTGGCTGCGGGGCGAGGTCGCCGAGCGGATACCGCAGTCGGCCCGCTGCGCAATCGCTCACACTTGCGCGACCTGCCTTCTGGCAGAATCGAGCAGATTCAGAGAAGTACCTGCATCAGTGCGATGACAGATTCAGATGACGGCTTCCACGTCATCGGCCTTCAGGCTGGCCATCGAGTAGAAGAGATTCTCGGACTCGCATTTCTCAACGTACTCTTTGGGCATGGTCTCCAGCGTGGTGGCATCCCATTCGATGATCACCGACTGGCTGGGAGGTTTTCCTGATGTTTCCACAACGGAGCCCGTCCAACCTGCTAATGAGATCTCGGGAAATTCGGGCGAGTTAACGCCACCCTTTACTCG
>NZ_DASWWZ010000015.1:0-2983 GCF_036405755.1 Schlesneria sp. | reverse complement strand
AGGTATTAAGACCGGTCAGACGATCGGTGCCACCGACGAGATTGGATATTACGTCACCGAAGACAAGATCCACGTGCACGACCTGCATGCAACAATGCTGCATCTGTTAGGGATCAATCACCTCAACCTGACATACAAGTTCCAGGGGCGGAATTATCGACTGACTGATGTGCATGGCCAGGTCGTTGACAAACTGCTCGCATGAAGACTGGTGGCCGGTGACTGGGAGCGAGTAAACGTGGGCCCGTGCTAGTTGAGGCGGTAAAGTGTTCCGTCTGCAGCGACGGCGTAGAGCGTCTCCTGTACCTGACGCAGTCCAATCGACAGGCCTTGGGGCAGATCGACTCGTCGCAGTTCGGTGCCGGTCCGGGGATCAAGCACGAGGACGGTCCCGTTACGACAGCCAAGCCATAGTTGGTCGCCCACGAGCAATGCGGGACCGACCGGCTCAAAATGTTCCAGTGGATACGTCCATTCTGGGGTGAGTGTCTTCCCCTGGGACAGTGACCGTAGTGTCTGGTCTCCTGCACGCACGACAATTGACTGTCCCACTTCCCAAAGTTGTCGGATCGGTGCCGGAAGACTGATCTGACTGTCGACATCGAACGAACGCGTACTGAGTTGCTTGAGGCTGCCTTGTGCATCAGCCACGTACAGTGACTCACCTCGCACAAGGGGCATGACGTCCACAGGATGATCCAGTTGGAGTTCCGCGGCGCTTGCAAGATGAGGAATGTCACCTGTTCGAAACTGGACCCTCGTCAGGCGCCCCTTCCCGTCAATCGCGATGAGTTCGGTATCGCTGATCCGAACGAGATGAGTCCACCGATGTTCGTCCGATTCCCCGACGGGCAGAATTAGATCCTGCGCGGCCTTGCGGTTACCGGACAGCAGCTTCAGGCGGGAAGGAAGTGGGACCACGATTCCGTCGTTTAATTGAACGGGATCTGTCTGAGGAATCTCATCCAGTTTGTGGCTTTCGACTAACTGGCCCGATGCGTTGAGAACGTGCATCTGGACAGTTTCGCCTGCAGCGATGATGGCGATGCGCTGGTCGTGCAGGACCGTTGCTCGTAGGGGATGGCTGATGTTCGCGGGCAGATTCAGGTCCGTTCCGGACTTCAGTTCAATTCCCCCCTGCGCCAGCCTCGTTTTCCCGATGTTGTAAACAGTCCCGCTTTCTCCGACAGAGATCAGGCCGCCATCGCGAGTTGACACCATCGTCAAAGGGCCGTCCCCCAGGATGCATCGCCAGGGGCTTGTCAGACGTTCCCGTTCGAACGCGGAAAAGGTGACTGCTTCGCTGTAGCGAGACTTTCGTGCGACGAAGAACTGTTCCCCGATTGCTTGCAGAGGTTGTGAAGCGATCCCTGATGCTGCGAAGTTGGAATCCATGCGGATAGCGTTGCCGGTGATTTCAAATCGACGAAATGCGGACCCCGCAGACCAGAATTGATTGTCGGGGCCCAATGCCACAAACAGGGGGGAAGCAAGCTGATTGGATTTTGCGCTGGTGTCCGCCCGGTATTCACCGACTGACACAATTCCCTGATGACCCGGTTCATCAGAAACGGCGAACGCGGCAAACTGTTCTCCCGAAGAAGGAACGACGAGCTGATTACCGCGAAGCACCGGAGTATCCCTGACCTGGCCATTGATGCGGGTCGAGTTGAGTTCGACGAGAGAGTCGCCCGGCTGGCTTGCGTTCCATAATCTCAGCCTCGTGCTTTCCGCGCGGTCGTTCTCACAGATCAGTAATAAGTCCCCCATCATTAACGGAGGGGCTGTTACAGAGCCGCCTGAGTGATCGGTGAAGGTGGTTGCTGTGGCTGACAGCGCGGGTTTGGACGAGGTCGTGTGCACCGAAAGCGAATAGATCATCGCAATCTCGCCCGGTACGAGCAGGTGGTTACCGTCTCTCGACAGCACGGGAGGAGTTGCCAGGTTTTGCGAGAACGAGACGGTCGCGGAGAGGCGTCCTGTTTCGACTTCGATCCTCACCAGTTTGTTACCGCGGAGGGAACAGTAGAGCTGTCCGTCATGGATCAACGGCTTTCCAATCATCGGGGCATTCAGCGGCTGTTTCCACGCAAGTTGACCGGTTGCAACCTGACATGCCTGTAGAGTGTTGCTGCGAGTATCAAACAGGACGACGAGTGATTGCGATCCCTGCGAGACGATCGGAAAGAACGGGGTCTGGAAACCGACGACTCGCCGCCAGACCAATTCTCCGGTTGCTGGATCAACGGCGTAGCAAGAATCCTTGGCCGTGACAAATACAATTCTTCCGGTCGTCTGGTCATCCATCCGGGACCGGGAATGTGACACGGCGAGCACGGGTTCAGGAGACCAGCGCGGCTCGTCCGTGGTTTCTGCGGCGCGTTCTGTCTCATCGGTGGCGATCAATGATTTCTCCAGATCGAGCGCCTTCTGCTGTGCATCTTTGACTCGTTTGACGTTCTTGAAATCAGGGAAGGACCTGACGAGCCGTTCGCGTTCCGAAAGTGCGACCATCGGCTTTTTATCTGCAATCGCGGCGTCAATCGCAGCCATGGCTGTGTCGAACGTTCGCTGTTTTTCAATCGCATTCTTGGCCCTGCCCCGTTGTTCGACGATGCGCGCCACTGTTCCGGTGGGGGGTGCTGCCGGATCGGAATAACGCTCAAGCAGATCCTGCGCATCTTTAGACAGCACTAGCAGGTCCGGATTGTGGCTCGTCTCCGCAGTCTTAGCGGATCCCAGTGCGATCTGTTCCGCATACTGAAACAGTGTGGAATGCAGCGTCGAGAAGTCGGAATCATTCCGATGTGCTCTGATCATCTCGTTTAAACGCGCAAGGCCCTTTTCCCACGAAGGGACCGCGCCAGAGATCTCTTTCTGGATTTGAGACTTTGCCAATCCGCGCTCGGCCTGCCGTCGCAGTGCATGTCGAGGGTGCTTCTCAATAAATCGCTCAAAACTGGCGATCGCCTGCGAATACTGA
>NZ_DASWWZ010000014.1:0-13896 GCF_036405755.1 Schlesneria sp. | reverse complement strand
GCTCCGACAGCGTTCTCGTTTCACATACGTCGATCCAATCGCACCTGCTTGGCGAACGCATCGTTCCCTGCTACGAGATCGCGTTCAAAACTTGAATAAATCACGACGAGAGTGGGGAGTCTCATCAGAGCTCCGGCGGATCCTGATGCGTCGTCGAGAGAGTCGACTTATCGTACGGAAACTTGCGATGATTTTCCTGCTGGAGCCATCAATTGACCAATGAAAAGGCTAATTGGACGCAGGCAGATTAAAGAATTCGGTTCGTACATGTCAGAAGACTCAATCGAGGCGAAAGTGACAGTCCAGGTCCGAGAGACTTCTTCGCAGACGACGGCGTGAAGTCAGAGATACGGTGCAGACGATGAAAGGTGATGAGAATGCCGGGGGAACTCCTGATTCGATGGACAGCTCGATTCGCAGTGGCGTGTTACGTCGCGCGACTGCTCTATGATGCCGCCGGGATGACTGAGCCCTCGGCGCAGCGACAGGCCCGCTGGTGGTGGACGGTGGGATGCGGCTGGTTCATTTTACACGTTGTTTCAGCGTTTCACTTTCTGCACGAATGGAATCACGACGCAGCCTACACATACACGGCGAAGCGAACCGCAGAATTGACGGGATGGTCATCGGGACTCGGACTCTACATTAACGAGGCATTTGTTGCCTTATGGGTTGTTGACACCCTGCTCTGGTGGCGGGACCTGTCATGGCCGAATAACCGATCCGGTTACTGGGGAGTCCAAACTGTCTTCGCATTTCTCATGATCCAGGCAACCGCCGTTTTCGGTCCCTCGTTCTGGATTCCGATCGTCATCATGATTGCTGGACTGCTCGCGGTCGTTCGTCTGTTGACTCGAGCGGGTGTAGATGCGTCACCTGCGGCGTCCGAATTACCAACTCGAACGGGATCCGAGAAAGCCAGCCTCAAGTCGTGAGATGTCGCCCCTGCAACCGACGGGACCGGCGTCGCTAAGCAAACCCCGGTTCGTTTAGTCGAACAGACGGAGTTGACCAGACTTGGGAACGGGTGAGCGGAACTGAGATACGTCGAGCGTCGGGTAGCGTTGGGCAAGTTCATACTTACGAGCAAAGACTTGAAACGTCTGTCGAATCTGTTCTGCCACCACACCGGTTCCGGTCATGCGAGTTGCAAAGTCTGATCGATAGAGTTGGCCTCCGCGGGTATCCCGAACGCGCCCTTCGATGCGATCCTTCTGCGCTGGCAGAGCCCTCTCCAGCCATTCCAGAAACACGGGTTTCACCGTGTGGGGCAATCGAAGAAGTACATAGGCCGCTGATGTGGCCCCTGCCTCGCGGGCTGCTTTCAGGATCGCTGGAATTTCGGAATCATTCAGACTCGGAATCACGGGAGCCACCATCACCTGAGTTGGGACACCCGCTGCGGAAAGTTCGCGAATCGCGCGCAAGCGAGCCTGCGGGCTGCTCGTTCTGGGCTCCATGACCTTCGTCAGGGACTGATCGAGCGAGGTGATACTGATTCCGACACTAATCAGGTTCCGCTTCGCCATTTCACTCAACAAGTCCAGATCCCGAGTGACCAGAGCATTCTTGGTGATGAGCGCGATGGGCTGCCTCGCATCCAATGACACCTCAAGACATCCGCGCGTCAATTGAAACTTCCGTTCGGCCGACTGGTAACAATCCGTGACACCGGACATCATGACAAGCTCAGGCGAATACGAATCGCGAGCGAGCCACTCGCGAAAGAGTTCTGGCGCCTTCTGTTTGACGAAGATTTTGGTTTCAAAGTCGAGCCCCGCACTGAGGTCGAGATATTCATGAGTGGGCCGGGCATAGCAGTAGCTGCAACCGTGCGCGCAACCCCGGTACGGGTTGACGCTGTAACGAAAAAAAACGTCCGGGCTGTCGTTCTCTGTTACAACGGATTTGGAAAGGTCTGCGAAATACTCAGTCTTGTGACGCTGACCCTCTGCATCATCGTCTTCGTCCCGGTGTGTCGGATCTTCCACGTACTCAATTCGGGAATACCGATTCAGAGGATTGCTTTGAGCACCACGGCCGACAGCCGCAGGGGGCGTCCGATTATCCATGTTTGATCGTTAATGTATGGGGCGAAGTCGTCTCTGAACTGCTTCGGCAGCGATCTGTTGCCGACCGGATGGCCCGTCACCACGAGACATCGTCCAGCGGTTTCCGGAATATTGTAGCGGGTGGAGCGTGCAGGGCTCGCGAAATCTGAAAGGGACCATGACCGAACGCAAGCAGAAGATCACGTCACCCCGCAGCGCTCAACGCTTGTCTGCAACCAGACTCACCGCCGCCAGTTGGGTCCATTCTGACACATTGATCAAAGCAGAACAAAGTTGTGAAGGGCTGCCTCCTGTCTGACATCCCATTGTCTGCCTGCGACGCGTCAGATGGATTTCATGTTCGCCGTTCAGTGTACACAGTGCTAGTCAGAACGAATGACGCATCGTAAGATTGAAAGACAATTCGTGTGCGCCCTCGATGTCGAGCAGGGGGTGAAATCACCTTTCAGTAATTTTGACAGTTCGACGGAACGACTTGTCATCGGACGTGATCGCGTCGCCTGACACAAATCCTTCATTTCAGACAGAATTTGTGTCAGGCGACCCAAAGAAAATCTCAGGAGTAATCTATGCGACGATTCATGGCATTTCTTTTGTTGCTGGGAACCGCTTCCGTCGGAACCGCTCATGCCCAGACGGAAACATCTTCCCCTAAAGAGGCGACTCAAGCGGCAAAAGTTGTTGCGAAAAAATTGAATGTCGCACACATCGAAATTAAGGGAAGCTACACGGAAGGTCTGGGTGGCGGAGGCCTGTTCAGTGAAGTCGTCGAAACCCTGAATGATGCCCTGCAACGGCTGAAAAAGGCCGCCGGCGACGAAAGTCTCGATGCCGTCGTTCTGCACATCAACAGCCCACAGATCGGCTGGGCCAAACTGAATGAACTCCGGACCGGGATCGCAAAAATTCGGCACCGCGGACGCAAGGTCTACGCGTGGCTCGAAGGAGCAGACACGAAAGATTACCTGCTGGCTTCGGCTTGCGACCAGATCGTCATTCCTGAATCGGGAATGGTGATGCTGCCCGGTCTGCGAGCGGAAATCTCGTTCTACAAGAATCTCTTCGACATGCTCGCGATCGAACCCGAAATGTTGCGGGTGGGCGAGTTCAAGTCCGCAGCAGAACCCTACAGCCGATCGGAGATGAGTCCCGCTTTCCGAGAAGAGATGGAAACAATCATCGATGATTACTATCAGCAGATCATCGAGATGGTCTCCAAGTCCCGGAATTTGAATGCGGATCAGGTCTCTGGAATCATCGACACGGGTCTGTTCTCTGCTCAGGAAGCGAAAGAACGTGGCCTGATTGATCACGTCGCCTATGAAGACCACATCATTGATCTGATCAAGGGAGATCAGAAGGATGCGGAAGTCAAAATCACGAAGTCGTACGGTAAAAAGAAAATCGACACCGACTTCAGTGGATTCACCGGCATGGCGAAAATGATGAACATGATGATGGGAATCGAACCTGCCACACGCAAATCGTCCAGTCCCAAAATTGCGATCATCAGTGCTGTCGGCCCCATCATGTCAGGGACCAGCCGAGGAGACTTCTTCGGCGAAGAGTCAATGGGGTCAACCACCATGATCAAAGCCATCCGACAGGCACGGGACGATGCCTCTGTTAAGGCCGTCGTTCTGCGGGTCGACAGCCCGGGCGGAAGCGCGCTGGCAAGTGACCTGATGTGGCACGAACTGGAAACTCTCGAAGGAAAGAAACCACTCATCGTCAGTATGGGTGACACTGCCGCCAGTGGTGGCTACTACATCGCCATGGGTGCAGACCGCATCTTTGCCGAACCGGGAACTCTCACAGGTTCGATCGGGGTCGTCGGAGGAAAGATCGCTCTGGAGAAGTTCTATGCCAAGGTCGGTATCACCACGAGTGTCGTTCAGAAAGGAAAGAACGCCGGGGTGCTGAGCACGACCAAGCCCTGGACGGAAACCGAACGTGACGCGATGCAGAAAATGATGAACGGCATTTATGCGCAGTTCACGAAGAAAGCGGCGGAAGGCCGCAAGATGGAATACGAGAAACTCGAAAAACTCGCTCGCGGGCGAGTCTATACCGGAACCCAGGCTCTGAACCTGGGATTGATTGACGAATTAGGAACGTTGGACGATGCGATCGCCTACGCAAAGAAATCTGCGGGAATCGATCCTGAGTCGAAACTTGAGCGTCTCGATCTTCCAAAACCAACCAGCCCGCTCGAGGCTTTGTTCGGTCCGCTGGATCCATCAGTCCATGTCAGCAACGCTGTCATGAAAGCCTGGCTGAACCGACTTCCCGCCGAGATTTCATCTCAATTAAAGAGTCTGGATGTGTATGATCAACTCGCACGGGAGAAGGTCCTTACGGTGATGCCGTACCAGTTATACATCAAGTAGATTGCCCTCGTTTCCTCACATGAGTGCAGCACCATCGACATCCACGAGACGGACTTGGCCGACCGGGTCACTTACCTGTCTCGTGGATGTGTCTCTGGTTTGTGATGAGCAGCGAGAAATTGGAACGCGGAAGTCAACGAGCCAATGAAACCTGCATCATCAATTCGTCGTGCCCGCCTCCCCTGCCGACGCGGATTCACGATGGTGGAAGTCCTGCTCGTGCTGGGAGTGCTGGCCGTATTTGCCGGGATGACCGTCCCGGCCGTGATGCGGATGTTTGGACAGCAGAAATTGACAGGGTCCGCCGAACGGGTCCGCTCGGCCATTGCCAGTGCCCGTATCCGTGCAATTGAGTCCGGGTTAGTCTATCAATTCTGTTGCGAACTCAACGGCAGCAGGTTCGTGGTTGCTCCTTACGAGCTGGATTTTTCCAGTACTGCTCAGCCCGCCGTTTCAGGAAGTAGACCTTTAGGCCGCGCTTCTGCAGACTTGCCTAAAAGGATCGTGTTCAGCACGTTCAAAGTGCGAAATGCCGGGACGATGACTGCAGTCCCTGCGTCGTACAAGCTATCGCCGCAGTCCCTTCAAGGACTTCCCAATGCCAACGATCTGGCAGGTGTGAGCTGGTGTTCGCCCATTCTGTTTCATCCAGAAGGTTCGGCAAACGTCGATGCCGAAATCACGGTCGCTGACGGACGAAATCAAGAGATTCTGCTTCGCGTTCGCGCCTTCACGGGTGCCGTCGCCATGGAACGACTGACTCAGGGGAAACGCTGATGCGGAGTTCTCAGAATCGAACGGGCCTGACGCTGCTCGAGATTATTCTCGCGCTGGCCCTGTTTTGCGGAGCAATCGCGGCACTGTCTCAGCTGGCCTGGAACGGAACTCGGGCGACCGTGCAAGCACGGTTGAAGACCCAGGCCACGATTCGCTGCGAGACGAAACTCAACGAAGTTCTCGCGGGTGTGGAACCCATGCAGCCTCAGAACCAAGTCCCCTTCCCTGATGACAGTCGATGGGTCTGGAGTCAAAAAGTCATTCCGAGCGGTACGGCGGATCTGGTTCAACTCGAGGTCACAGTCACGCATAAAGGAGCCAGTCAACTTTCTACCATCGACGTCACTCTCAAACGCTGGGCTCGACAACTCGCAGTCTTCCAGCAAGGGGCTGCACAGGGAAGACTCGAAGAGAAAAAAGAAGAGGAGCGGGGTCAATGAAAGACAGCACCACTCAATCCTTGCGAAAGAGACGATGGCGTGGCTTGTCCCCGTCGTCAGCAGATGCCTACTTCCGGGCCGGTCGACAACGCCAGGGGAGCATGAGATCCAGTCATCGCCACGATCGGGACAGTGGCCGCGTCGGGTTCACCTTGCTTGAGACGATGCTGGCCTTAGGAATCTCGGCTTTGCTGCTGGCAGGGATCTATGCGGCCATCGATCAATCGTGGCGCACCGCTGCGAGCGGGCGCGAAGAGATGGAGCGGGCTCAGCTGGCTCGTGCGTTGATTCACCGTCTGGAACAGGACCTTCGTGCGATTACATATGTTCCCCCTCCTCCTGTCGATGAAACGGAATCCACCACCTCAAGTTCCTCCTCGAATTCTGAAGAGAGCACGACCACAGAAGAAACCGAAGATACCACCCCGAACTCGAAGAGCATCGGAATTCGGGGAACGAATATCCGTATGGACATGAGCATCGCTCGTGCACGCCGGGATTTGTTACCGGGAATGGGGACCGCACTGAACGGTGTGAACTCAACAACGCCCGCAGCGGCAGCAGTCAGCCCGCTCAGGACCAGCGACCTGCGATTCGTCTCTTACAGCTTTCTCCCCAGCGGCGTTTCCACATCGAGCGGACTGGTGAGGTTCGAAGGGGACCGCATGGCTGCAGAAGTCCAGGAGGAAAAGGGTGCCAACCCGACGAACGTCTCTACCCCGCAGGTTCTCGCCCCCGAAGTGGCGACGTTCGAGCTTCGCTACTTTGACGGGAGGATCTGGTATGCAACCTGGGATTCCGACACGATGGGAAGAATTCCCCGTGCGGTTGAAATCAAATTCTCGTTTCATCCACCGAAACGAAAACCACCTCTGCTGAATGCCGCTGTCAGTCGATCGATGGACTCCTTTCGAAGCGTGATTCTCATCCCCGTTTCAGATCCATTTCCCAAGGAATTTATTCAATGAGAACATGGTCCCGGAAACGGCAACCTGACGTGAGAGTACCCGACACGACTCAAGTTTCGTTGACACTTGAGCCCGCCGATTCGCTCAAAACGACGCTTCGAAGAGGCAGTGTCTTGCTGTTGGTCGTCGTTGTGATCGCCATGCTCACCCTTGCGGCCTATAACTTCGCGCAGTCGATGACGACCGAGCTCGAGGCTGCTTCGATGTATGCGCTGGATGTGCAGGCGAAGGCCACGGCTGACTCAGGAGTTGAATTTGTCGCGTCCCTGCTGGGCAGCCGCAATCCGAATCTGGCCGAGAACCTGGTCCACAATCCCCAGCTCTTCATGGGTCGGGTCGTCTCCCCTTCCACCCATCTGCGTGCCAACGGCCGTTTCACGATCATCGCTCCGATCGAACAGGATCCCAGAGGGGCTGCCATTCGGTACGGGCTGATGGATGAGTCTGCGAAGCTGAATCTCAATCATCTACTGGACATGAAAATGTCCCATGACGAAATCTCGGCGATGATGATCAGAATCCCCGGAATGACGGTCGACATCATCGATGCCATTCTGGACTGGATGGACACTGACGACACCAAGAATCCGTACGGGGCGGAATCAGAGACGTACGAACAAATGGTGCCACCTTACCGAGCCAAGAACGGCCCCTTCGAGTCCATGGATGAATTACTTCTGGTCCATGGGATCACCCCGACTCTGTTGTACGGGGAAGACGCAAACCGGAATGGCCTGCTCGATCCGAATGAGAATGATGGGGACGCGAGTCCTCCACTGGATAACTCGGATGGCATTCTTGACCATGGATTCATGGCCTATTTAACAGTCAGCGGAGGGGAATCGAATCGGCGCAAGGATGGGGCACTCAAAATTAACGTCAACGACGGTTTCCTCACCGACCTGTACGACGCTCTCGAGAAGGAATTTGATGAGAAAACCGCCAAATTCATTGTCGCGTACCGGATCAACGGTCCATCGACGAAACTGAAAGAATCCCAGACGAATCCACTCGTCCCGCCAGACGGAGAATCGACCAAGCTATCAAACACCGAAAAGGCCTCCAGTCCCAACGCGAAACCGGCTGACGATGCTGCCAGCAGTTCGACTTCCGACAGTGGTCAGTCGCAGCAGGAAAAAGAAGTTGCGGCAGGGCTCAGCGAGTTTCTCGGCTGGGTTGCACGTTCAGGAGGCGAAGTGACTCGAGGGGGAATCGATCTCTCGAAAGGTGGTCAAAGCAAGGGAACGATCAATTCTCTGTGGCAACTGATTGGGGCCAAGACAAAGGTCACGATCAATGAGAAAGAAGAAGAGCTGGAAAGTCCCTGGGAAGACGATCCCGCAGCAATTTCCGCCGTCCTGCCCGACTTGCTGACAAAACTGACCACAACAACCGATGAGATTATGAAAGGGAGGATTAACATCAATCAGGCGCGACGCGAACTGCTCTTGGGTCTTCCATCGATGACCGAAGAAATTGCGAACGCCATCATTGCCGCCCAGCGTCTGGATTCGAACGGCCAGCCCTCGCTGGAAACCATTCGGCAGCATTCAAACACAAGCTGGCTCTATACAGAGAATCTGGTCGATCTTCCCGGAATGATCAATCTGGATCCCTATATCACCGCCACGGGTGACGTCTTCCGTGTACAGGTCCTGGGCTTCTTCGACGGGGGGGGGCCCGTTTCCCGCATCGAAGCCACGATTGACAGCTCACAACTACCGCCACGCATCATTTCTCAACGTGATCTCGACGAGTTGGGAAGAGGTTATTCGCGGGCTCAACTACTGCCTGTTGCAACAGGCCAATAGCGGGAGTCATTCCGTTTGTGAAGGCATCAGTTCGTCAACGGGACAGAAGGAGTTTGTCGCTTTGGGTTGGGATCAAACTTGAATTCCCGCGTCGAATCGAAGCTTAAGATTCAGCAACCTCCCCAGTTCCTCGTCTCTGCGTCTGGCCACCGTTTTTCGGTAACCGTCGGTCACGTTGAGGACCGCTAAGCTTCATAATCATCCAACAGAATCCGATCACGATCGCAGACCAGGAAAGCGATAGCTAGAATTGCATTAAGCGGTTCATCACCTGCTCTTCGCCAAATCAGGATCCAGCAAAGGTAGATCATGCCAAGAATCTCGACACTTCTGTCGCTGTTCCTTCTGACGTGTTTCGCGCATGGACTTGAGTCGCCGTTGGCCGGTCAAACTCTGGGTCCGAATACGGAACAATTGGCCAAGGCGCGACTTCGCGGTGCAAACTTCCTCAAAACATCTCAGGCAGCAGACGGAAGCTGGACTTCGCCCGAATCTCCAGGGATTTCAGGTCTGGTCACCTACGCGCTGTTGGAAAGTGGGGTTCCCGCCGACGATCCTGTCGTCGTGAAGGGCTTAAAACATCTGCAGAGTTTCGTTCAACCCAACGGTGGGATCTATTCCCCAAAGACGCACCATGGTAATTACGAGACCGCAATCAGTTTGCTCGCCTTCAATGCGGCCAACAAGTCAGGTGAATTTACCGACCTCATCAAGGGGGCGGAAAAATACTTGCGAAACCTGCAATGGGATGAAACCGAGCAGACTCCTTCGTCTGACGTGAAATTCGGTGGAGCCGGTTACGGACGGACAAATGATCGTCCCGACTTGTCGAATACGACATTCTTCCTCGACGCTCTGAAGGCGACCGGTGCGACCGCCGATGACCCCGCCGTGAAAAACGCCCTCGTGTTTCTATCCCGCTGCCAAAACCTGGAATCCGAACATAACACGACTCCCTTTTCGTCGAAGGTCAACGACGGAGGCTTCTATTACACTCCCGCCGCCGGCGGAAACTCGCAGGCGGGGAACCACGAGAATGGGGGACTGCGGTCATACGGAAGCATGACGTATGCCGGCCTCAAGAGCATGGTTTTTGCCGGCCTCACACCGGACGACAAACGGGTTAAAGCCGCCAGAGAATGGATCTCCCGACATTACACGGTCGAAGACAATCCCGGTCTGGGGCAACAGGGCCTGTACTACTACTTCCAGGTCTTTGCCAAAACGCTCTCAACGCTCAACCTCGATTACCTCGTGGACGATAACGGCGTCAAGCATGATTGGCGCAAGGAATTGGGTGACCACCTGGTAAGTCTCCAACGGGAAAACGGGAGCTGGCTGAATAAGAATGACCGGTGGTACGAAGGAGATCCAAACCTCACGACCGCGTATGTGCTGATTGCCCTGAAACACATCGAGCCAAAAGCTGTCACCAGCAAGTGACTCTCGCCCCCTTCGCGAGGTGTGCGGCTCCAGCAATCCTTCGCCGACGGGCTCAGCAGACAAACCCCGGACCATCCATCCGGGGTTTGTCATTTTTATGATCAGAAAGTCTCGTGGGGATTACGCTGTGAACGGTCGCTGACTGAACGGTCGCTGACTGAACGGTCGCTGATGGGACGCGTCGCCGACTCGTCTCATTAATGGATGACCGACCAGAGAAGGCAATTCGAGATCAGGCGTCGACAGCCAGACCTTTTTCGAGGCGGATTCGCCGGACTTCCGCCAGAACCTGGTCGATGAGACCGCTGTTTCGCTCCAACGCCCGGAACTCAAGCCAGTGCACCAGAACATTCAAGGCGATGGTCGTGAGAGCAACGATGGAGTGAATGGAACTGGCAGACAAGCCGCCCCACCCTTTTGACTGAAGTGGTGACGCCGGATCGGCGGCGGCACCCAGTGCCCCGGTCACCAAGAGCATGGCAAAGCAGAGCACCATCGCCGGAATCGTGCGGTATTTCAGGGACTGACTCTTTGCGTGCAGCCCGGGGTCGAGATGATAGGCCGCTGACGTCTCTTCCATCCATCGCCCCGTTCCCATGAAATAGGTCAGGACGATGGCATGGACGAGGGTTGCGAAGACCAGTGCCGCAAGGGCCATGAGAAAATGGTACTGCACTCCCGCCTGTACGGCGTGAGTACGGACCTTAGGGTCATCAATGGAAAACCCCAACATCATGGCGGTCAGCAGCGATGCGGTGCTGAGTAGCGCCAGAGGTAGAAAAATTCGGACCACGGCGACACCTGAAGTCAGTGTGAGGGGTTGTCGGACCGGCCGGTTCGAGGTCTGAACCAGCAAGGCGATCGAGGACCGTCTTCAACGACGACACCACTGATCAATTTTGTTCATTGAGACGCTGTCGAATGTAGTCCGCTCGAGCAACATTCCTGTCGACCGTTTCGAGTTTTTCGTGCCGGATTTTCTGCAGGTGGGCCGGCTGCGTATGAATGAACAGCTCATTGATCGTGGGAATTTCCAGCCCTTCGATGAGACCCAGGTTGATCCCGAGTCTCACACTGGAAAGCAGATCCATCGTCTCTTCAGAACTGATCGTTCGAGCCGTTTTAAGGATCCCAAATGCACGCGAGACCTGGTCGTGAAGTTCACGTCGACTCTCGCTGACCAGTGCCTGCCGCGTCCTTCGTTCGTACGCGACGATATTGGGAACAACGTCCTGAATCGTACGAATCAGGTATTCCTCGCTTTTACCCAAAGTCACCTGATTCGAGATCTGGTAGAAGTCGCCCATCGCCTGGCTCCCTTCCCCATAAAGCCCCCGAACGGCGAGATTGATCTTCTGCAGAGCCTGGAAGACTTTCTGGATCTCTTTCGTATGCACCAGTGCGGGCAGGTGCAGCAGCACGCTCACACGAATGCCGGTTCCGCAGTTCGTCGGGCAGGACGTCAAATATCCCAGTCGATCACTGAAGGCGTACGTTCGATCAGCTTCGATGGCATCATCGATCGCATCGATCTCTTTCCAGCAATCTTCCAATGCAAAGCCACTTCGAAGCACCTGAATTCTCAGGTGGTCTTCTTCATTGACCATGATGCTGACGTTTTCTTCATCGCTGATTCCGACACCACGTTGTCCCTGATTTTCGGAATGTTCACGACTGATCAATTGTCGTTCGACCAGCATCTGGCGGTCGATCTGGCTGAGCGCACTGACTGAAATGTAAGTCAGTTCACGTCCGGCCGGTTTCTTGGCGATCTGACTGCGGAGCAGCTCTTCGATCTCACGCCGCGCGACTTCATCGGCGCGACTGGGAAATGAGAACTGAGCCAGATTTCGGGCAAGTCGAATACGGCTGGACATGACGATATCGGAGTCAGGCCCAGTCGCTTTCAACCATTCGCCACTAGTGCGCGTCAGGGACTCGAGGTCCACGTGAATTCCTTGATTGTAGTGCTCTTTGAAAGCGATTTGTGCTGCATCGCGTTGTTCGTTCGATCAACGCGATGCCTTCATCAAAACTGAGAAATTACTCTGATTCACTCGTTGCTGCGGGCGTATCAGAGCGGGAACGGGATTCTTCAAGCTCACGGATCGAATCACGGATTCGGGCCGCATCTTCGTACCGTTCCTCTTCTACAGAAGAACGAAGTTCGTTTCGCAATTTGATCAGTTGGAACTGAAGCTGACTGGCCTGAGGCGACCGCTTGGGAACCTTACCCACATGAGTGGTTTCTCCGTGAATATTTTCCAGCAGCTTCATCAGTTCGTCGGCAAACACCACGTAATCGTGTGGGCAGCCCAGTCGTCCCTGTGCACGAAACTCCTTAAAGGAGATTCCGCAATTCGGACAGACCTTTTGATCCAGTTCCTCAAGCTCTGAGGCGTCACCTGCAGCACCGGAATCTGCTGTGCTCGCAGATTTGGCCGCCTGAGAGGGATTGAGGTAGTCTTGCGCGCAGCTCTCGCACAGGTGCAGGGCCTGCACTTCTCCGTGACGCAATTCGGTGATGTGTAACACCGCCGGTTTAGAACAACGTCCGCATTTCATGACTGGCACGTGGGGGTTGGGCAAAAGGGAGTCAACTGGGTTAAATTTTAGGAGCGTCGCAGGGGAAAGGAAAGTACAGGCTGCCACTCGTTGTCATTCACAATAAAACTGGTGTCGCAGTTAACTGCGGTTTCGCTTCCGCTTTAGAGTGACTTCATTTCCAGTCGCATTGTACGTCACATCGTCCATGAACGCTCGCATCAGCATCACACCCCGTCCGAAGGGCCGGATCAGGTTCTCGGGATCGGTGGGGTCAGGCAGGGAGTTGGGATCAAACCCGCTACCATCATCGCGAATCACGAATGTGGCCTCATCCGGGTTGAGAATCGTACGAATGAAAATTTTACGGTCGATCCACGGAGCCGAGTTCCGTCGTTCCTCGGCCAAGGCATAAAAGGCCTGATGATCCTGTTCTTTTAACTCGGAACTGACTTCGAGATTGCCATGGTACATGGCGTTCAGCAGTGCCTCTTCGAGTGCAGTTCCTGTTCTGAGTCGATCAGTCCGATCAAGGCTCCATGAGTCTGCCAGCACGGTCTGGAAATGTCTCGACATCGCCATCAGCAGGTTAACATCATTTTCGAGTACGAACGTCTCGACGCGTTCGCCCATGCGGTCCATCAGATCGGAATGCTTTCGAGTCTCCTGTATCGACGCCAGGACTCGCCGAACGGTTTCCACAAGTGTCGTAGGGACAAGCCGTTTGGGGACGTAACTGGAAGCCCCCGTCTGCAGGGCTTCGACCGCGATTTCCTCACTTCCCTGGGCGGCCAAGAGAACCACCCCAATCCGGGAATGACTTTTCTGAAGATTCGCCAGCAGTTCGAGACCGTTGATCCCGGGTAGATTCAGGTCAGTCACGATCAAGTCGGGGTCAACCTCGCTGATCATCGACATGGCAGCGTTACCATCGCTGGCCTCAACCACGCGCCACTCGGACTCCTGCGCCAGCAGTCCGGTCGCCAACTTCCTGTCGACGGTCGAGTCGTCGACCACGAGAATGGTCGTCATTTGCGGCTCTCGAAACACGAATTACGAACTTGAATCATTGAACGAACACATCCATTGGTCGATCATTCGCCCCAGATACCGAGGCTTCGCACAACTGGTACGTGGCGGAGAGGATACGGTCAGTTCCGATCCGCGTGAAGTCCAAGAAGCAATTCGCTATCTTACACCCGACTTACCGCCACCAGGAATTTGCTCGGCTTCTGTTCTCGATATCTGGAATGATCAGCATGCCAACACTGAAACAGCGTTTGAAAAACGATGAATTTGTGCGAATTTGCGGCATGGGAAGGATGCCGCACCACAATCTCGTTCACATTATAGGCCTGAGCGGCGGATTTCATGGAGTTTGGTTTGATCTCGAGCATGCCGGACTCTCTTCACAAGAAATCGAGATTCTGACAATGGCCGCGCGGGAACAT
>NZ_DASWWZ010000013.1:0-18080 GCF_036405755.1 Schlesneria sp. | reverse complement strand
TCGCCTTCACTCTTGCCCCTGAACTCGATGTAGCCTTCTTCCTCTTCGTCGATGAACTCCTGATCCCAGGCACTCATCGAGACGATCCGCCAGCGCCCAGTGAATGGCGATTTCGTTGCCATGAGATGCCCTCAAATTTCTGCTGACGGGATCAGTCACCTGCGCGACTCTACGCACTTCGCTTCAGGATGGAGTTTCATCAGTTCACGAAGGTAAATCACTGCGGACACTCCATACCGAGGGTCAGCGCGAGCAACTAGTTTGAGTCCGTTGAGGTGAATTTGCAAAGGTGAGCGCAGTTCGCCCGGTAGTGTTGCTGAACGGAGGGGCGAATCTGTGGAGGCTTGATTTTAAGTCTTTGCCCTGGGCTGATCTCTGGTGGCCTTTCAGGCCAAGGAGGATGGTCCATTGTCCTCACGAGAGGCTTATTCCAAACGTCTGGATGTTTGGGCTCGTCGGTTTGCTGTCGGTGGTTGAGACTACACGCATTCCAAATCTTGCGTGGAATGGTGACGAGACCAGAGCAAGGGGATTCTCAATTGAAGAGCTTTTTCGGTCCGCGAGTAGGGGGCGAAGCCCAGCGAGGCTTGGTTTGTCTGGCGGACGCTGCCAAGTGTGGGGCACTCAGGGAGACGATTCGGGGTGCTGCCGGGGGGACTGGCCAGGCTGGCCAGCCCTTGGCCAGTCGGTGGCCAGTCCCATGTGTCATCGAGATCACGAGTTACGTATTTTTGAGGGACTGGCCCGGCTGGCCACGTGATTTTCGCTGAGGGCCTTTCCGTTCGGGCCGCTTCACGCCTTGATGCCTCGTCACGCGCGAAGCGGCAGAGACGTTGATGTGCGGTGCCTTGCGGCACACAGCGACATTCTGAGAGCCGCTGACGGACTCAAGGAATTCACCGTTATTTGACAATTGGAAACAAGAATACGTCGTGCTGCCTGCGGGTCTTCACGTGGAACCGGCGTCCCGCCGGTTTCTGGGATTTGGCAGGTTTCGCTGGCAGGCGGGTGTGGCAGAATGAGGGGGCTGCGTGAATGCAGAACCTGAATCCAGTACGACTTGATCTATGACTTGATCAAGGGTCGTTTGAAATTTGAACCGGCAGGATGCCGGTTCCACATTGGCAGTACCGGTGCGTTCGCTGGGAACGCACCGGCATGCTCCGTTTGAGATTTCTTACTTGCGGGACCTGGGAGTCGATCAGGCTTCCAGCTTGCCACGGAAGTAGGCGGCACCGGCGAGCAGGGCTTCGTCGATCTTCGCAGGATCTTTTCCGCCTGCTTCTGCCATCTCGGGTCGACCGCCACCGCCGCCGCCACAAATCTTTGCGGCGGTTTTGACGCAGTCGGACGCGGACGCTCCCTTCGAAACCAGCACGTCTTTGCTGACCGACGCGATGAAGGCCACCTTGTCCTCGACCACCAGGCCCAGCAGGATCGCCACCGAAGGAGCCTTCTCCCGGATTCGGTCGATAAAATCCTTCAGCGATTCACGTGGACAACCCGCGGCATTGTGGACGATCAACTTCACTCCGTTAATCGTTTCGGCCTTGGCCACCAATTGCTCGGCGGCGTCCGCCAGCGACGCGACCGTGTGCTTGGAAAGCTCTTTCCGTGCCTCGCGCAGTTCGGCCTGCAGCGACTCAATCTTGCGGGACAGCTCTTCCGGCTGTGACTTCAGCAGGGCAGAGGCCTCTTTGACCAGTTCTTCCGTTGCACGAATCCGTGACAGCGCTTTCGGGCCGGTGTAACAGGTGATGCGGCGAACGCCAGCCGCGACCAGTTCATCGCGGACGACACGGCACAGCCCCACTTGTCCGGTGTTCTTCAGGTGAGTTCCCCCGCACAGTTCGCGACTGAATTCCCCCATGCTGACGACGCGGACGTTATCGGGATACTTTTCCCCGAACAGCGCCATCGCCCCCAGAGCCCGTGCATCCGCAATCGGCATCAAGCGGGTCGAGACAGGGGCTCCCTCGGCGATGCGACCGTTGATCTCGTCTTCGATGTGGATCAGTTCCTCATGCGTCAGGCCCTTGGAATGCGCGAAGTCAAACCGCAGTTCGTCCTGCTGCACCTTGGAGCCTCGCTGGGTTGCGTTGTCCCCCAGATATTTCCGCAAGGCATGATGCAGGATATGCGTGGCCGAGTGAGCTCGCAGAATCCCGGCGCGTCGACTGGCATCGACTTCGGCGTGAACCTTCGCTCCAACGGCCATCTTCCCCGATTTCAACGCCCCGATATGGACGAGAAGTTCGCCATCACGCTGGGTGTCCTGGACTTCGAATGTCACTCCGTCACCGAAGATCTTGCCGGTGTCCCCGACCTGTCCCCCCGCTTCACCGTAGAAAGGGGACTGATTCAGGACCACGGCAATCTGCACGCCGGTTTTGTCGAACGCGGTCGCGAGTTGCCCATCGGCAATGATCCCCAGCACTTCGGCGTCCGCCGTAGTGGTCTCGTAACCCAGGAACTGCGTTCCACCCGATTTTCGCAGTGCGTCGAGCGGCCCTGCGGACATGACCGAGTTGGCGAAAGCTCCCCGGCCGCTGGTCTGCTTGTGCTGTTCCTTGCATTCCGCGAAACGGGTCATGTCGACCGTCAGGCCTTCGTTGGCGGCCAGTGACTCGGTCAGCTCGATCAGGAAGCCGTCGGTCTGATGCAGGTCGAATGCGGCATCACCCGAGATGACGAGTGATCCTTCCTTCTTGGCATGTGCGACCAGTTTCTGGAATCGGCCAATCCCGGTTTCGACGACGCGCAGGAACTGCTTTTCTTCTTCGCGAATCGCATTCTGCACCGCTTCGACCGTCTGGCCAAACTCGGGGTAGGGGACCTTCATCATGTCTGCCACCACCGGAACCAGTTGCGACATGAACGGTTCCTGTTTTCCCAGCAGGAAGCCTTCCATTGAAGCACGGCGGAGCAGCAACCGGACAATGTAGTTCTCTTTTTCGGGACCGGGGCCGCAGCCTTCGTGCAGTGCGAACGAGCAGGCTCGGACGTGGTCGGCGATTCGCCGGAGTGCCCGGCCTTCCGGAGCGCCGTACTCGTACTTCACCCCCACGATTTCACCGGCCGCCTGACAGATCGGCTTCAGGATGTCGATTTCAAAGTTGCTGAGTACCCCCTGCAGCGTCGATGCACAACGCTCCAGTCCCATCCCGGTATCGATGTTCTTCTTGGGGAGCGGTTGCAGGTTGTTCGGTGGCGCACCGACCCGGTTGAACTGGGTGAAGACGAGATTCCAGATTTCGACGGGCTTCGTGGAACCGGGTGGCAGGTAATAGATTTCGCTGCACGGTCCACAAACTCCATCGGGGCCCTGAGAAGGAGATGACGCGGGCCAGAAGTTTTCCCCTTCGTCTTCGCGCGAGATCCGGTTCGCGGGGAGTTTAATCTCCTTGTTCCAGATATCGAACGCTTCCTGATCGTCGAGGTAGACGGTGACCGTCAGGCGGGTGGGATCCAGCCCGAGCCACGATTTCGTGGTCAAAAATTCCCAGGCCCAGTGGATCGCTTCGCGTTTGAAGTAGTCACCGAACGAAAAATTCCCCAGCATTTCGAAGAACGTGTGGTGGTAGGCGGTGACACCGACGTTACCGATGTCCCCGGTGCGGAGACACTTCTGTGACGTCGTGGCCCGGGTGAAATCAATCGGGCCGATCCCCAGAAACTGATTTTTGAACTGGTTCATTCCGGCCGGTGTGAACAGCACGGTCGGATCATCTTTGGGAACCAGCACATCGGTTGGACGACGTACGCACCCTTTGGATTCGAAGAACGAAAGGTACTTTTCGCGAAGTTCATCTGTTTTCATAGAAATTCCGTCCGTCGTCCCTGACTCCGACCTGGTGGAAACACCTGGCCGGCCAATTTGGTAATGTTTTTCGTACTTTCCGGGAAATCAAGCTGATGTTCAACAGCAAAGAGACCACCGCGTTTGGAGCGCAGGGACTGGGTGAAAAAGATAGCACAAGCCGGGAATTCCAGCGACTCTTCGGGGGGGTAATGGCTCGGGACCGCAAAACCAGCCTTCGGCACCCCTTCTCAAAGTTCCCTTGGTGACAATTCGATCCCGCGACGTTTCCTGCGGTTCGTTCACGACGAAACCGCTGATCGATGTGAGGGGCATCATCCCCATGACGCCGGACGGACCATCCATCGACTCGACACGCCGGTCTTAAATCAGCATGATCAAACGACACCCGTTGACACCCAAACAGGCGACCTTAGGAGATTTCATGCGCGCTTTCCTGCTGACTCTGGCTTTCGTGCTGGCCCCGTTTGCATCCTACGCTCACGACACGTGGGTGGAAACGAATTCGGCGCTGGTCCGCCAGGGGGACGTGGTCTTCGTCGACTTGAAGCTGGGTAACCACGGCAATGACCACCGCGACTTCAAACTGGCCAGCAAAATCTCGCTGGCGCCTGTGCAACTCTCGGTGATTGGTCCGGATGGGAGTTCGGTCGATCTGAAGCCGGGAATCATCGACAACGGCTTCGGCCCCAAGGAAGGTTACTGGTCCAACCGTTTCGTGACGAAAGCAGCGGGACTGCACGTCGTCTCGCACACACTCGAAACGCTGCATGGAACGACAAGAACCATCAAGAGCGGCAAGGCGTATTTCGTGACCAGCCCGAAACTCGACGAGGTTTCCTCGAACAGCGTCAACTTTGACAAGCCGCTGGGACACGCCATGGAACTTGTTCCGTTAACGGATCCCGTCACGGGACTTGCACCGGACACCCCCATTCGGGTGCGGCTCATTTACCAGTCAAAGCCGTTGCCGGGTGCTCGTGTCAGCTTTATCCCGCGCGGAACGACACTCGCCGAAGGGTTTGACAAGGATTACGAGGCAACCACGGACGCCGAAGGGACTGCTTCCTTCACACCCAAAGAAGGGAATGTCGTTCTGGTCGTCGTCCATCACCCGGTCGCGGATCAGAAGGGGACCGGCTACGACAAGACGCAATACTCGGCAACCTTGACCCTCTCGGTCCCTCAGCAAAGTCGACTAAGGGGTAGCGACGTTAAATTGCAGTAACCAAGAGGAGATCAAGACGTTTTCTGTGTTGTGCCACGTCAAGTTCCGTGCGACGCAGAAACAATCAATCACTCAGGTTCGCCGTCGTCATTGTCCTCCGCCAGGTGAAACGAGTGCAGGAACCGGTGGTAAATCGGCGTGAGCAGAATTGCCAGCAGCGTGAGAAAAATGATGCCACTGAACAGGCAATAGCCCGTGGCGAACAGTTTTCCCGAGACAGTTGATAACGGGTCGACGGGTCCCATCCCCGTCAGGATTATCGCCGCGTTCAGCAAAGCGTCGACCCAGTCCAGCTCACCGAAGTAGTGGTAACCGATCGCCCCGACCAGCAGCGAAAACGCCGTGACCGCGAGTGCTAAACTCGCGCTGAGCAGCACACGTCGCAGAAAAACCCAGCGCGACGCCAAAGCGTCCGACCTGTTCTCGAACATCGATCGATCCCGGTAGCAAGTCAGGATTTCGCACTGCGGCCTCTACGCAATCTTGTGGAGAACCAGGCCGCAGCCATAGAATCCTGCTGATATGTTGAAGAGTACTGAACAAACCTCAGGTTGCGTGTGGTTATGCGATGGTCCACCTCGTTCGTCGTCACTGCGGGCATTTTTATTCTCTTCAGTCAGCAAACGCGGAATCTGGTTGCGACCGAGCGAACGATCTCGATCAGCCCGCCGGCCGTTGTGCTTGACCGGCCCGAGTCCTCCGAGCAGATCCTCATCACCGAATGGGTCGGCACACAGCAGTTCGATCGCACGCGCGAGGTTCAGTACAGTGTATCGGACCCGGCAATCATTGAAATTCGCGCCGGCGGACTCGTCCATCCCCGAGGGGAAGGCACGACGCAACTGATCATCACCCGAGGAACAGACCGCCTGACAGTTCCGGTGACAGTGTCAGGACTCAACGATCCCCAACCTGTTTCGTTCCCCTATGAAATTCAGCCCCTGCTGACGAAAGCGCGATGTAACTCGGGCGGATGCCACGGCAAAGCCGAAGGTCAGAACGGTTTCAAGCTGAGCCTGCTCGGGTTTGATAACGAGTCTGATTTCGACGCGCTGGTGAAAGAGTCGGGCGGCCGACGATTGGATTTCGCCCGGCCCCAGACGAGTCTGATTCTGCAGAAGGGGACCGCTCGCATGCCCCATGGCGGGGGAGCCAAAATTGATCGTTCCGGTCCGGGATACAACCTGATGCTGCGCTGGATTCGGGAAGGAGCCCCGTTTAATTCGCCGACCATTCTCCCCACCGTACGGATCGAGATCGAGCCGGCTGAACTGATCATGGACCCAAAGTCCTCTCAGCAAATCAAGGTGACGGCAATCGACGCGGAAGGGAAACGCCAGTGTGTCACGACGGCTGCGGAGTTCATCTCGAACGCCGCTTCACTGGTCGAGACGACCTCCAGCGGACTGATACACTCCCGTGAAATCCCCGGGGAAGCGGCGATTCTGGTCCGATATCTGGATCAGGTGGCGGTTTGTCGCGTGACGCTCCCCCGTCCGCATCCGGAAACGATTCGGCCGCATGAGAGCAACTTCATTGATCGACACGTTGGCGACAAGCTGGTTCGACTGGGAATTCCGGCGAGTCCCCCCGCAGACGACTCCACGTTTCTCCGTCGGGTTTTCCTCGACACGATCGGGACACTTCCGACCAGCGCTGAGGCCCGTGCGTTTCTGTCAGACAACCATCCCGAGAGGAGAATTCGGATCATTGACTCGCTGCTGACGCGTCCCGAATATGCCGAATTCTGGGCGATGAAGTGGTCTGACATTTTGCGAGCGGACAAGATCAAGATCACGCCACAGGGAACCGTGGGGGTGACCCGCTGGCTGCGAAAATGCTTCGCCGAGAACCTGCCCTATGACGAATTCGCCCGACAGATTCTGACGTCGCAGGGATCGATTCAGCAAGAGGGCCCCGCCGCCTTCTTTAAGTCCCTCGAGACTCCCGAAGCGACGGCCCGATCGGTCAGCCAGTTGTTCCTGGGTGTTCGGATCGAGTGTGCGCAGTGTCATCATCACCCGAGTGAGAAATGGAGTCAGGACGATTACGCGGGCCTGGTGGGCTTTTTCACGGGAGTCGCGTTCAAAAAATTGCCGAACGGAACGGAGTCGGTCATTTCTCGAAAAGGGAACGACTACAATCACCCGCGCACGGGACTTCCTGTGGCGACACGAGGACTCGGTGCACCTCCCGCCGACTTGAGTGCCGTTGCCGACCGACGTCAGGCGTTTGCTGCCTGGATAACCGACGTGGAGAATCCCTTCTTTACACGGGCGATTGTCAATCGCCTCTGGGCTCACTATCTGGGACGAGGCCTGGTGGAACCGATTGACGATCTGCGGGCCACGAACCCTTCGACCAATGAACCCCTGATGGATCATCTGGTGACGCATTTGAAGGAACTGCGTTACGACCTGAAGGCATTCACGAAAACCATTCTCAGCTCGCAAACTTACCAACTCGCTTCCGCCACGAAGGAAGGGAATCGCGACGATTTTCAGCATTACTCCCACGCGTTAACCAAGACGATGCCAGCCGAGGTCTTACTCGATGCGGTCTGTCAGGTGACGCTGGTCCCCGAAAAGTTCAACGGCTGGCCCGAGGGTTACCGCGCGATCCAGGTATGGGACAATCGCATGCCGTCGTACTTTTTCCGCATCTTCGGGCGGCCTGTGAGGGCCAGTGTCTGCGAGTGTGAACGGAGTAACGAACCAAGCATTTCGCAGGCACTGCATCTTTTGAACTCACCTGAAATTCACGAAAAGATCACCCACCCACACGGCCGGGCCCGGCAACTGGCCGAATCTTCGCTCGCCAATGCGGAACTGCTCGAAGAACTATTTCTCTGCACACTGACCCGCTTTCCCTCGGAATCAGAAAAAGACCTGCTGCTGCCGGAGCTGGAGACAGCACAAGCGGATCGACGCGCGGTTGTCGAAGACATCTTCTGGTCGATCCTGAACACCAAAGAATTCCTCTTCAATAACGAATAGAGACCAGACACACATTGAACTGTTCGATGGCTTCGGGATTTCGATGATCCGGGCCATGAAGGAGTATCCATGCTTGAAATTCCCTTCGGACCGTATGCCAGCCGTCGTTGCGACGGCATCTCACGGCGGCACATGTTCCGCGTTGGGTCAACCGGTCTGTTCGGGGGACTGAGCCTGCCGCAACTGTTACGCGCCAACGACGCGGTACCAGGTCCAGAGGCGTCAACTCGCACCCGGGCGAAAGCCACCTCGTGCATCTTCATCTTTCTGGAAGGCGGCCCACCTCAACAGGATATGTGGGATCCCAAGCCCGAAGCTCCTGCGGAAATTCGAGGTGCGTTCCAGACGATTGCGACAAAGACCCCGGGCGTCTTCTTTTCCGAGCACTGCCGGAAATCGGCAGAGATCACGGATAAATTCACCGTCGTCCGTAGTCACTCCCATACCGATAACGGGCACAGCACCGGGTATTACTACCTGATGACGGGACACAAGCCGACGTTCCCCGACGGTGAGCATCCGATTCCCACCAATACCGTATTTCCCTCATTGGGATCTTACGTCAGTAAGGAACTGGGGTCGAATGGAAAGGTGCCAGCATACGTCAATCTGCCTCACCCGATGTCTGCCGGGGGATCGGGATTCCTGGGTGCGGAATTTTCACCGTTCGTGATCGAAGCCGACCCGAGTGAGCCCGATTTTGAAGTGAAGGATCTGGGTCGCGTCCAAGGACTTTCCGACAGCCGTGTCGCACTGCGACAGCGGTTATTGTCAGGATTGGAACAAGGTCGGCAGCGCATCGGTCGAGCCGCTGCCATGTCCACCTACTACGCCAAGGCGAATACGCTGATGAATTCCCCCGAAGCGCGGAAGGCGTTTCAAATTCAAGCCGAACCCGTCACTGTCCGCGAAAACTATGGAATGACGCAGATTGGCCAGTGTGCGCTGCTGGCACGTCGAATGGTGGAAGCAGGCTGCCGTTTTGTCGGATTGGATGCACCGGGCTGGGATGTGCATTTCAACTGCTTCCCGAGTCTGGCCAACGACCTGATTCCGCCGGCAGATCGTGCGTTCGCCGCGCTGATCAATGATCTGGAAGAGAGAGGACTGCTGGATAGCACCTTGGTCGTCATGATGGGAGAAATGGGACGAACACCACGCGTCAACGCGCAGGCGGGCCGTGACCACTGGTCGATGGCCCAATCGATTATCTTCGCGGGCGGGGGAGTGAAACCCGGTCAGATCATCGGAGCGACCGACGCGCAGGCAGCGGCTCCGCTCTCGGATCCCGTCAGCGTCGCAGATGTGCTCCGCACGATTCATACGCTGCTGGGGATCGACTCCACCAAAGAATATCCCGATCCGCTGGGGCGTCCGGTTCCCATCGTGAACGGGGGAAACGTGATTCCTGGTCTAATCGCCTGATCCCACACCGACGACGATTCCTGTTTCTCTCGTTGTCCGTCGCTGCCTGTTGCTGACTTCCTTTTCGAGTCTGTCATGAACACCCTTCGCTGGATCGCACTGACGCTTACCATCGGGTTAGGCCCCTTCGGTGCTGTAGCCGTTGCGCAGCTCGCACCGGAAATCGGTTACGTTCACCCGGCGGGTGGTCAGGTCGGCTCCACCGTCGACGTGGTGCTGGGAGGTTACGACTGGACTCCGGACATGCAGCTTTTCGTGCATGACTCGCGCGTGCAGATTGAACTGTTGGGGCCCCCGTCACCGGTCCTGATCACCGAGCCACCTTACTGGTTCGGTGCCAAAGCCCGTGGCTACGCCTGGCCACTTCCCCGAGAATTTCGTGCTCGGCTAACCATTCCGGCCGATGTCGAACCGGGATTCGTACGCTGGCAGGTGGCCAATGCAAACGGGGTCTCGCCTACGGGAGTTCTTCACCTGACCCGAACGCCGGAAGTGATCGAAGCCCCTCGCCGTACCACTGCGCTGGAACTTCCCGATCTGCCGGTCATCGTTTCGGGACAGATCCGGCGCATCGAAGAGATCGACCACTACATCATTCGTCCCCGGCACAACGGAATGGTGACGGTGGAATTACTGGCTCATGCACTGACCTCACCAACGAACCCAATGTCTCTTCACGGTGTGCTTCAGGTCCATGATGAGCAGGACCAGAAAGTCGCCGACTGCACGGCCTCTGAAGGGAATGACCTCACGACAAGCTTTCGGGTTGAAGCGGGCAGGGAATATCGGATCAGTCTGCACGACCTCGATTTCGCCGGGGATCGGTCATACGTCTACCGTCTGCTGATTCATCCCGGTCCTCGAGTGATGGCGGCCTATCCTGCCGGGGGAAAGCGAGGCGAACGACGGATGGTCGAGTTTGTTGGCCGGGGAATTGAGACGGGCGCAGATGCGCTGGAAGCCGTGACCCGGGAAATCACTTTTCCCCCTGGCGAAGCGAACAGCTCCTTCGAGTATGTCCTTGAGACTCCACAGGGCCCTTCGCGCCCCTACCAGTTTTTCCTCTCGGATTACCCTGAGCACGTCGGCGTGCAGACCATTTCCGAACTACCCGCAGCCGTGACCGGACGACTGGACAAACCATTCCAGACCGACCGGTACTCGGTCACCATGAAGCAGGGGGAGGTCTGGCAGATCAACGCCAGATCGCAGACCAGCGGTCCGGCACTCGATCTGGATCTGACAATCATCAGTCCTGATGGCACGGAGGTCGCGAGCATTGATGATGTTCCCGGATCAACCGATCCGGAACTCCTCTTCACAGCACCAGCAGACGGAGTGTACCGAGTCGACATCTCGGATCGCTCTTCGCATAGTGGTCATCAAGCCGCTGCGTACCGCATCAGCTTTGAGCGACCGGAGGAAGGTTTCTCCCTGAAACTCCCCGAATCGCTCAGTATTCCCCTGGGAACGACGGTCAAACTCCCTGTCGCAGTGACTCGCCGGGGAAGTTATCAAGGGCCCGTTCCGCTGCAGATCGAAGGTCTTCCCAGTGGTGTCACGACCGCGTCGAACCTCGTCATCCCGGAAATGCTGAATGAACTCGTTGTTGAACTTGTTTGTGCCCCCGACGTCGCTGTCTCGGCAAGTCTGGCTCGTATCACGGCACAAGCAGCGGGACGCGATGCCAAGCCATTGACGAGCACAAAGTCGCTGGTGATGGCCATCACCATGCAGCCACGCATTAAGATCACACCGGAAGGGCTCGACGATGTCAGCAAGGTTCGCCGTGGCAGCACGCACCTGTTCCCCCTGAACATCCAGCGAACAGAGGGGTTCGATGGGGAAATCACTCTGGAAATGACGGCGAAACAACAGCGTCATCGACAAGGTCTGGCGAGCGACGAAATGATCGTCCCCAGTTCGGTCACGCGTGTGGAGTATCCGATTTTCGTCCCGGAGTGGATGGAGACAACGAAGACCAGCCGCATGATTCTCAACGGCGCGATCCGCGTTCCCGACCCACAGGGAAACATTCGAACGCTACTTCAACGCATGGAACTGCGGCTTGGGATTCTGCCCGAAGGGGCCATTCTGAAGTTGGGATCCAAACCGGCAGAGTATTCCGTCCCGATCGGTGGGCAACTCTCGATTCCATTGACGGTCTCCTGCCTCCCCGAATTTCGCGAGCCGATTCGAATCGAACTGGTTCCGCAAGAATTCCAACAGGGCCTGGTCTCTGCGGACAGCATCACACTTCGACAAGGTGAAAGTAGTGCATCACTGACCGTATCGGTGGCCGACGATCCGGGTCTGATCGGACCGCAGGACCTCGTATTTCGAGCAACCGCGTATCAGGAGGGCAAATGGCTGGTGAAGTCAGAGACAACAGTCCCGATCGAAGTCACCCCCAAAGCTCCCGCGACAGCAACGACTGCGCGATGAGTCGGAACCGGGTCCGTGCAAGAACGACGCTGCTACCCATCACAGTTCAGGATGAAAGCCCCCTTACAAACGACGTTACTAACAGCGACTCTCGCAACAAAGTTTATGGAATGTGTTTCTTTTCCAGACTCGGTTCAGGGACGCGAGACAAAGGTCGATGATATACTCTCGCCATGAAAATCCTGCTGTCTCGACTCGGTCTTGATTTGAGTGAACGCCGGCTTCAGCCCGAATGGATGGACCAGCCGGGCCTGGATGCTGATTTTCATCGAACGGCGCTACTGGCTCTGGGGCGTATCAATGCGATGACTTCTGTCCATCGCTCGTTCTGGCCTGTCATCCGCCGAATGGCTGCTGAGGATCCGACACGTGAACTGCGGGTCCTTGATGTTGCCTGCGGAGGAGGCGATCTCGCCGTAAGGCTCGCCCTTTGTGCTCGTCGCGAAAACCTGCGGGTGACTGTCGATGGCTGCGACATCAGTCCAACGGCAATCGGGCTGGCTCAGGAAAGAGCCAGAACGGCAGGAGTGAATTGCCACTTCTTTCAATTCGACGTGCAACGGGGGGTATGGCCAACGGACTATGACGTCATCGGCACATCTTTGTTCCTCCATCATCTCACCAATGACGATGCCGTTCGTCTCTTAAGGACCCTGGCTACCGCGACGAAACGAGGTGTTATCGTGCACGATCTGGTCCGAGGTTACTACGGGTACCTGATGGCGCGCTATGCGGTGTGGCTGGTGACGTTCTCACCGATTGTTCATTCTGATGGTCCTGATTCGGTCGAAGGTGCGTTTACCGCAAATGAACTGCAGGACATGGCTGAGCGCGCGGGACTGCACGGCGCCACAATCAGTCGCAGCTGGCCCGCCCGCATGCAGCTCGAATGGAAAAAGCCTTGACGCCGCTGGAGCCATTCACAGCGAGCGACATACAGCAGAAGCTCTGGGATGTCTTGGTCATCGGTGCGGGAGTGGCCGGATCCGTGGCAGCACTGCAGGCGGCCCGCCTGGGAATGCAAGTTCTGCTGATCGACAAACGTCGTTTTCCGCGGCGTAAGGTATGTGGTGCCTGCCTCAATAATTTGGCACTGGATGTGTTCCGTCAGCTTGGTCTCACCAAGTTAGTCCAGGGCCTTGGGGGAACGGACATCAATGACTTCTCGTTCCACGTCGGCAGACAGGTACTTCATGTTCCGCTGCCGGGCGGAATCGCGGTTTCCCGTGAGACTCTGGACGACGCGCTGGTGAAGGAGGCGATCTCTGCGGGGGTTTGGTTCCTGCCCGAAAAACTTGCAAAGCTGGGTCCGTTAGTTGGCGATTGCCGCGAGGTCACTATTCAGCAGGAGGGGACTGAAATCAGTGTCAGGGGACGGTGTGTCATTGTGGCTTCGGGTCTGGAATCAGTCGGTCCCGCGGAATCAAATGAATGGAAGACTGAGGTTGTCGCGTCGTCCCGAGTTGGAGTAGGCTGCCTGCTCAACGAACCGGAAGATCAGTTTGCTACCGGGACAATCTGGATGGGAGCAGGGGCAGGAGGATACGCCGGGCTGGTCCGTGTCGAAGAAGGACGACTGAATATCGCAGCAGCCCTCGATCGTGATTTCCTGCGTCAACAGGGGTCACCTGCCACAGCGATCAGGGCGATATTGGAACAATCAAAGATGCCGGTCCCTGCGAGCCTCATGGCAGCAGAATGGCAGGGAACCTTGCAATTGACGCGTACCACCAGACCTGTTGCCAGCGATCGTGTCTTCCTCATTGGGGATGCTGCAGGCTACGTTGAACCGTTCACGGGTGAGGGTATGGCATGGGGATTGTTAACGGCACAACAGGTCATGCCCTGGATTCAGCAGGCGGTCGCTCGGGCGGATTGGTCGCCGCAGGTCGGCAAGGGATGGGAGCAGGAGTATCAAACGCTGATTGCACATCGCCAGAATCTGTGCCAGCGGTTTGCCTGGTTTTTACGCTCACCGACGCTGCTTTCCATGTCACTGTTCGTCGCAACGGTATGGCCGGGATTTGCAAAGCTTCTTGTAAACCGCTTGAACGCTGCTCCCAACTTGACTCCTCACGAATAGGCCGAACCCGAGCGGCAGTCCCCGTTCGTCAGCTCAATCGAGAAAGAAACAACAGTCGCCTGCCAGGGTGAGCACCACAAGCGGGAATATCACTTGCGATTCCCTTCGTGACACCAATGGGCTGCTTGTAAGACGGACGCTGATCGGGATTGCGGGACTTATTTGGTGGGGGGTGAATCCTGAACGATGACGATCCGTCCCTTTCGGATTTCTGGAACGATAGAACGGGGGTCTCCATCCAGTCGAATGGTGACGGGTCCCGAAAGGTTTCTCACGGCCGCGTGAAATTCGGCCGGCGTGTGGACCGGTGTCTTGTTTACGTGGGTAATGAAATTCCCGACTTGCAGGCGCGCGGTGTCTCCCGGAGAGTCCGGGTCAACCCTGGTCACCAGAACCCGTCGCATGTCGACCATGGGGTCACGGAGACGGTCGATCCCGGTCGGATAATCAACAGTGATTCCGCGCCACGGCTCATGCCGGGGATTGGTTTCAATGATTCCCTCGTCATCCAGGACCGGCCACTTGCCGAGCTTGACCTTCACGTCGAACCGATTGGGGCGGGTCCCCTCACGCCAGATCGAGACATCGATCTCGGTTCCCGGTGCATAGAGTCCGACCAGCCGAAAGAGGTCCGTCCGGGACAGGACTGGTTGCCCGTTCACGGCGAGGATAACGTCATTAACACTGATTCCGGCGAGTTCGGCAGGCGAGCTATGAGCACACTCGACCACGATCGCGGCAGACTGTTGCGGCATGTCCGTATTCAGCCGTTGAAACTCGTTGCCGTTAATTTCGCCGGGGACAATCCCGATCATGCCGTATTCAACGGCCTGCCCGTCAAGCAGTGTACGAACGATTCGACGGATGTGCTCATCCAGCGGCAAAGCAAATCCGACAGACTGTTCATAGCCTTCAATGGCCGCGAGGGAGGTGCTGATGCCGATCAGTTCACCCTTCAAGTTCAAGACCGGCCCACCACTCAGCCCCAGATTCATGCGAGCATCAAGTTGCATGACCGCACCGAGACGATAGAGCATCGAAACTTTGGCTCGTTCTTCCATGTCAAACAATTGCTGGCGACCAAACGATATCGGTTGCCGTGTCAGATTGCTGACCATTCCCCAACTGACGCTCGGCGAACCATCGCGAGCGATGGCATAGGGATTACCGAGCAGAATGACGAACTGACCTTTACGGGGCGGGGGAGCCAACTCCCAGTTCAGGCTTTTGAAATCCTCGGGATTGATATTCGCCCCTTCCCAGTCAAGTCGCAGAACGGCCAGGTCACTGCGAGGATCTGCGGCAATGATTGCCGCGCGACACGACCGACGGTCTGCGAAATTGACCAGCAATTCTGTTTTGTCCGCCGCTTTGACATTGGGGTACACCGGGCCACCCCGGACAACGTGAAAGTTCGTCAGGACCAGTCGCTCGTCCGATTCCGTGGGACTCACGATACAGCCCGCACCAAAGTCATTTGGTCGCACGTCAACGTCACGCAATTCCCGCTGAACGCGCGGCAGGGGAAAGATCCTCTGGTCTTCCGCCGCCGCTTCAAACGGAGCGGGCTTGAATCGGGCGATGCTGACGACCGAACGTTCCCATTGCTCGACCACCTTGATGATCGAATCTTCCAACGCGACTGCCGGGTCCTGGGCGTGAAGGGACGTTGAGGAAATCACGACGCAGAGGATCAGGGCGAGACCAGACCGCAAGCGGGAACGAGGGCTGTTCGAAACGTTGATTTCCTGACGCATCATCATCCGCTTCGCTCACTGGAGAAGAGGCATGGGGACGGAATGTCCATCCGAGACGACAGTGGCCATCGTGCACTCCGCAGATCTTGCCAGCCAGTCTCGTTGTCCTGGCTGTGCAGGTTGAACATATCCAGCGTTTGGCCGGGCCGAGCGACGACGAGTCTTCCTTCCCCACCGTTTGCGAAGCGGGGATTGATTCTGTTCGGTGTTGCAATCAAGTCCTGGTCTGACATTGGAGTTGAACGCCTCAAGAAGCAGGAGGAAGAGCCCGTCGCCGTCTCATGTTCGATCTCGATCAGTCCTCGCCCGCTCCTGCCAGCTTCTGGCCACTGGCGTAAAACGCGGCCATGACTTTTTCCCGCAGTTCTGCCGTGACTTCAGGATGCTCTTCCAGGTAAGTCCTTGCCTTGTCACGTCCCTGACCGAGCTTCGTGGCACCGTAGACATACCAGCTTCCACTACGGTCGACGACATTATACACCGCCGCCATATCGAGGACATCACCTTCCAGGCTGATTCCCCGGGTCCCCAGCATGTCGAACTCGGCCACGCGGAATGGAGGAGCCACCTTATTCTTGACGATTTTGACCTTCATGCGGATGCCGATCATGTTGTCGCCATCCTTCAACACTGCCAGCTTGCGGACATCAACTCGGCACGAGCTGTAGAATTTCAGTGCGCGGCCCCCCGGTGTCGTTTCCGGTGAACCGAACATGACGCCGATCTTCTCGCGAATCTGGTTGATGAAGATGACTGTCGTCTTGGCTTTAGAGATACAGCCGGTCAACTTTCGCATCGCCTGACTCATCATGCGTGCCTGCAGACCGACGTGCGAGTCACCGATCTCTCCGTCTAATTCTGCGCGAGGAACCAGAGCGGCGACCGAGTCGACGACGATGATGTCCACCGCATTTGACTTGATCAGCATTTCAGCAATTTGAAGTGCCTCTTCCCCGGAAGAGGGCTGGCTCACCAGCAGTTCTTCCAGATTGACCCCCAACCGCTTGGCCCAGGCGGGATCGAGGGCGTGTTCGGCATCGATAAACGCCGCAACACCACCTTCTTTCTGAGCATTCGCCACGGCGTGCAGTGCGAGAGTCGTCTTGCCGCTCGATTCCGGTCCGTAGACTTCAATAATGCGACCGCGAGGGAATCCCATTCCCCCCAAGGCGAGATCGAGAGATAACGAACCGGTTCCAATTCCAGAAACGGTCATCGACGCGTTGTCAGAGAGCTTCATGATGGAGCCCTTGCCGAACGCTTTCTCAATCTGGCCCAAAGCATTTCCGAGCATCTTCTGTTCATCGGACTCAGAAGGGTCGGAATCGTGATACGATTTGGCCGATTTAGCCTTGGCCATAGCAGACATCCTTGGAGAAATGACCCGGGATTTGAAATCGCCTGTGCGACATTGATCACTCAGAGTAGTCGAAAGTAGGCATTCCTTCCATCATCCGCAAGCCCCCAATTCGCTGCTTTTCCGCATGAAATGCAGGAAATCGTCCACCGTTTGCCTCAGCGGCAACCGGACGTATTTACACTCACGGACAGAGGCGACTCGTCCAGCCCAATTAACCCGGTGCGCAGGGAAAAGGCCACGCGACATCCAAATGCCGGTGGCCTCCATTCACTGAGATCTCATTTAACTGATGAATGCTCGACGATTCGCGTCGCTCTCATCCTGAACTCAGTCGATCGGCTTGCGGGTGGAGACAGGCGGGGGAGGGAGTTCCAGCAGGGGCTGCGTCGTCGATACGGCCTGTGCGTATTCACGCAGTTGCTCGAACGTGTTCTGGAATTCCGGTCGGACAGTCAACCGCCGATACTCGGGCGAAGAACTGATCTTGGTGAAGTGCGCAATCGCTGTAGAGAGTGAATCCTGCGAAGGATACACGCCCGCTTCTCGCAGCTCTTTCGGAATCGCCAGATAAGGACGCCATTCCGGGCTGAGAATGGCTTGAAGCTGGTCCGAGTTCCGTACGAGCGAGCGTCGCAAGCTTTCGATCAGTCTCGGAGAAACGGTCGCTGGTGCTGGTTCTTCCGTGGGAACGACAGGAGTGGCAGCGGGCGCACCAGGAGCAACGACGATGGGGGGCGGAGTCAGATCTGTCATGAGCTGTCGCAGGTCATTTGCTTCGTTGGGAACGCGCTTCGGCAGAGTCCCTGATGGCGTTCCGTAGTAGAAGGCATGAGCATCGTGATCAATTTCAAGAGCGGATCCGTCGAGTGAAACACCGACGAAAAGTCCCCGGCTGCGCGAGTACGACAGAATTTCGGACCTGAGCGTCGCATCCGTTCCCGCCGCCGCTTCGCGCCCCACCGGCCC
>NZ_DASWWZ010000012.1:0-2621 GCF_036405755.1 Schlesneria sp. | reverse complement strand
CGGAGTACCCCGGTACCTCGCGTGGATCCTGGCTAACTCGGGGAAAGGATGGTGGCGCATGGCGGGTAGCCCTCCCGCTCAACATGCCATGTCCATCGACTGGTTCCATCGTCTCGGCCTCGTCTTCCTGACCCAAAGGCATGCCGAGTTACAAACATCATAGAAACCGCCGGATACGATGAGTACGTCCGGTGGTGTGGGAGGACGGCGGGGGTGACCCCGCCTCCTACCCGATTATCCCGACATTCCTGATTCCCGCCCGTTTTTCTTTTTTAACAGCGGAGAACTCGCTGATCGTGATAAGAACGCCTCCGCATGTGCGTCCGAGGGAGAGGATTTTTCATTGCAAACCCCGCACTTTCGTTTGGAGTCTGGGGCCTCTCTCGCCCTCTTGCTGATTTTCGAGCCCTGTCTGAGTCTGTAGGTCCGGTGGCCCGAATGGGGTGGTCCGCCGGGAGACGTTCACCACAGACCTCCGCTGCTGTTGGTCTTCCTCGATACTTTCCAACGGGTGGGGCATGCGATGAGGAGGACGGGGAATGGGTATCGGGTGTCTCACTTATCCGTGTGAACTCGAGTGATTCGACGTAAGGAGGCGATTCCGACATTGAGGGGAGAGGCGTAAAGCTCGCCTGCCAGAGCGGTGACGACATTCGTCTTGCGGCAAAACTCGCCGATGAAGTAAAACCCCGGCGCAAACGGGGCAAGATTTTCCGCCGTTACTGTTTACACATGCAGTCACCTCTCTGACCTGGACGATTCGAACAGCGTCTTAAACTCATCCGCCGACGGAACCTTTCTGACGAATGGACTATCACCTTAAACCACTGGGTAAAAACTGTGCTGCGACGGGTAAACCGCTCGTCCCCGGCTCGGTGTGCCACTCGGTATTGGTTGAACGTGAAAACGGACTCGTTCGTCTGGACTTTTCCGACGAGGGGTGGACTGGTCCACCAGCGGGGCACTTTGGCTGCTGGACCGTCGAAGTCCCCGCGGCAATCGATCCGAAACTGACCCGGATCGACCCCGAAGTCGCGATGCGGTACTTCGAGCAACTGAGTGAAGAGGCAAGTCCGGTTCACGAGCGAACCCGTTATGGGCTGGCGCTCGTGCTGCTGCAGCAGCGGAAACTGAGGTTGGAGAATGTTCGTTATGAAGACGACCGCGAGTTCCTGGAACTGAGTGGTGTTCATGGCGAAGGGACGTTTGAGGTCTTCAACTACCATCTTGGTGATGCGGAATCGCAGCAGCTGATTTCAGAACTGAAAATCCAACTTTCAGCGGAGTGGCAGGGATGACCCGATTTACAACCCTGTCACTACCCCTCCGCAGTCGGCAAAACGTTGGCTCGGGCGTTGCGATTGCATGCGCCGTGAGACGACATTCAGAACAAGCAGGACGCCCACGAGCACTTGCCCTCCGTCTGATGTCGCTGTCTTTGCTGTTGTTTGTCGTAGTTTCGCTTTCGGGCTGCGTCTCCGGCCGTGGAATCATCTGGAAGCGGGCGCGCGACCCGATGGCCGGGGCACCTTGTCTGAAGAATGTCAGCAACCCTTCCATCGAAGAAGTGGTCGCACACCTGAATCAGAACACGGACCGCATTCACAGCTGGCAGGCGAAGAAGGTGAAAATCCGTGTCGACAAGTATTCGTTCAATGGAATGCTGGCCGTCGAAAAAGACCGAAAATTCCGCCTCCAGGTGATGTCGATGCGAGGAAAGGAGGTCGATCTTGGTTCCAACAGCGATCGCTTCTGGGTCTGGGCTCGCGAGATGGATCCAGGATTTGTGACCTGTCGGCACGAAAACATGGACGCCGCTCGCCATCAGATTGGTATTCCTTTCGAACCTGACTGGTTGCTGCAAACGCTGGGCGTTGCGCCGCTGCCGACGACCGGGGTCACCATCGAAACTGACCCGGAATACGAACAAGCCCGGCTGGTGGAGCAGATTGTCACTGCCCACGGTCTGCCGCTACGACGCGTGGTGCTGGTCGATCTCAAGAAGGGGATCGTGATCGAGCATAGTCTGTACAGCAATGACGCCACGCGCCTCGCCCAGGCCAAACTCGATGATCATCGACTCGACCCTGCCTCTGGGGCCGTACTCGCCCACCAGATTCGGTTGGACTGGCCGCAGACGAAGATGACTTTGACGATGGATCTGGGAGAAGTGCAAATCAATCCCAGCTCCATTCCGGTGGATTGCTGGGACTTACCCGAGTTCCCGCATACTCAGGTGGTGCACCTGGATGCCAAAATGCAGCGTCCATCAATCGCGGGGGAGCAGAGCAGTCCGTCTACAGATCGCCTTGTCCCCGTAGAAACGTTCCGTTCTCACGAGTCGCATAATTTTCTTCGCGGAGACGATTACCTGAACGAAGAACATGTCGAAGTGGTCGACGATGACGTGACTGACGATTCCTTTCAGACGGTGGAAGCCGATTCAGAAGACGAAGAGAAAGAGGATCGTTACCGAGAATTTCGTGATATCGCGCGGGAATCGGAATCGTCGCCCTATTGACCCCGTTTATGCCCGGATAACCGCAGCGGGCACTTCTTCAGACGAGATAGACGCTGAGACGGTACCACTTCACCAGTCGAAACTCGCTTGGATTTTGACT
>NZ_DASWWZ010000011.1:0-15903 GCF_036405755.1 Schlesneria sp. | reverse complement strand
CAACGCTCGAAGTCCTGGCTACCGAGGGGACTGATCTGTCGAGCGTGGTGGGGAGCTTGCGCGAGTCCGCCCCTCCTGCCAATTCGGGCTACTGGAAAGCGGTCGAACAAGTTGAGGCGGTGCTTGAAGAGACGCTCGTTCCCAAAGTGAGCGTCCTGAAACGCGATGTCTCGCTCGACTTTCTCGAACCCCCCGTTGACGCCGCATACCTGGGACGAATTTCTCACTTTGATGTGATGCGTGTTCTGGGGCGGGGGGGGATGGGCGTCGTTCTCGAGGCGTTTGACTCTCATTTGCAGCGGAATGTTGCTCTGAAGGTGTTGGACCCTGATCTGGCAGAAGATGACATTGCCCGTCAGCGTTTCTGCCGAGAGGCCCGCGCAGCCGCGTCGATCACACACGAAAATGTTGTGGCGGTGCACCAGGTGGAAAGATCGGGCGCCAATGGGCTTCCCTACCTTGTGATGCAGTTGATCACGGGAGAATCGCTGGAACAGCGATTGACCCGAGAAAAAAGCATGTCGATGCGCGAAGTCGTACGCATCGGGATGCAAGTTGCAAACGGGCTGGCAGCCGCTTATGCCCAGGGGCTGATTCACAGGGATATCAAGCCCGGAAATATTCTGCTTGAGCAATCGAATGACCGCGTGAAGCTGACGGACTTTGGTCTGGCTCGTGCTACGGAAGATGTGAAGCTGACACGTTCTGGTTTTGTCTCTGGCACGCCCCTGTATATGGCTCCCGAGCAGGCGATGGGGGAAGAACCGGACCACCGGTCGGACCTCTTCAGCCTCGGGGCTGTGATGTACGAGATGGTTGCCGGGCAGCCCCCTTTTACAGGCAATTCTGCACTCGCGATTCTGAAGCGTATCAGTGATACGAAGCATCAGTCGCTTCGTGAACTGAACCCTGAAGTCCCCGGATGGCTGGCCGATACGATCGATCAACTGCTTGCCAAGAAGCCGTCCGATCGAATCCAGTCAGCCACGCACCTTGCTGAACTGCTTGAGTTTCAACTTGCCCTGATGAAAACGTCGGAAGATGTACCTACGGTTTGCCGGATTGAGGCCAGTAAAGAAGCGGCGCGTCAACGCTGGATTTCGGCGGCGATTGGTGTGGGATTCTTGAGTCTCGGTTTGCTGGGTGGGATGTTGATCGCAAACCGCCCTTCTTCTGTCAGCACTGCCCCCGGTTCAGCAACCAAACCATTGGCGGTTCTCAGCGCTAATTCGGGTACCGTCTGGTCCGTAGCCTTCAGTCCGTCCAGTGACTTGCTCGCCATGGGTGTGGAGGATGGTTCCGTACGGATCTGGGACGTTCAATCCCGTAGCGTGAAATCGACCCTCAATGCCCACCGAGCGGCCGTCTGGTCAGCTCAGTTCACGCGCAAAGGAGACTTGCTGGCGACTGCAGGTGACGATGGTCTGATCAAGCTGTGGGATCTGTCCTTCTCGGAACCCAGGTTCACCTTCGAAAACCCCCACGCGGTGAGAAGCATCGTTTTCTCACACGATGATCAGGTGCTTTATGCAGGGAATAAAGACGGGGGAATTAAAGCCTGGTCACTGGAAACGAATCAATCCGTGGCCCAGGCTCACCAACCCAGTGCCATCTATGCTTTGGCAATTTCGCCCGACAACGAGACCCTTGCCAGTTCGGGAAGTGATAAGGTTGTTCGACTCTGGAATGCTCGCAATCTGACGCAGAAATTGCTGCTGGAGGGACATTCTGGCCCGGTCTATGGTCTCGCCTTCAACCACGACGGTCACCAGTTGGCGTCGGTGGGGTGGGATAAGATGATCCGCATCTGGGATGCTGATAGTGGGCTTCTGCTGCGATCCTGGGATGGCAAAGGGGACGACATCTGGGGCGTGGCATACTCTCCAGATGGAAAACGCCTCGCCACGGGGGGGCACGAGGGAGTAGTGAAACTCTGGAATCCGGAAACAGGACAACTGCTCGATGAATTTCTGGGCCACAAGATTGCGGTGCACAACCTGAAGTTCAACCAGGACGGACATCTCCTGGCATCCGGAGGCCGAGACGGGACCGTCCGGATCTGGAAGATCGAGTAATCGTTACCTTGCGTGTGTGGTTTCAGGGTGAGCGGAGGGCGCGGTGCATTAGCTCGGCGCCCTCTTGCGCGGCACGATTCCCGGGATTAATTCTCAGCACGGTCGTGTAATAGTGCAGGGCGGTCCGGGCGTCCCCCCTTCGCTGGTAGACTTCCCCGAGAAACAGATTTCCCGTTTCCGAATCTGGCCGAAGCTTCAGCAGTTCCTGGAAATGCAGCTCGGCGAGGTCGAGTTTCTGGAGCTTCAGGTAAGTAAAGCCGAGCATGTCGTGAGCCCGGTCGGAATGAGGGTCAATTTCGAGGCTCAGCTTGAACCACTTTTCGGCTTCTTCGTAGTTCTGCTGAATCATCCGACAGAGTCCCAGGTTTAATCGGGCTCGAATGAAGTTCGGGGCAGTCGACGCGATGGGCTCGAGAATGACTGCCGCAGCGTCGAATTTCTTCTGTTCGATCAAGTGGATTGCCTCGTCGACCCCGTTGAGGTGTACGAGCATGTCCTTGATGTCTGGAAGCTCCTTCTGACCTTTAAGATCGAGTGCAGCACGGGCGGGGCCGCCTGTGTATCCAAGACTCTCCAACGCCCGACGATCTTGAGCGGAAAGTTCGACGTTCTCTCCTGAACGGAGGCGAAGCTTCTCTTCAAAGATCGCGAGTTCGTTTTCCAGATCGTTCAGAACGTCTGAATTTGTCACGGCGAGGTTCACGAGTTCCGACGGATCCGCAGTCAGATCATACAGTTCCGGGCGTGTCGATCGGACATACCGCCACCGCTCGGTTGTCAGCCCCCGCAGAGGGGACCAGAACGCTTGCAGGTAAGGTTCATCTGTCAGCGAGTAGCAGGTACGTGGTTCAAGGGGTTGACCCGAGAGGGCAGGTTGCAGACTGCGCCCACTGATCTCAGGTGGGACAGGCGCACCTGCCGCGTTCAGCAGAGTCGGGAAGAGATCGACTAAAGGAACCGGTTGAGTCACCCGTCGGCCAGGGGACTGAATTCGAGGATCCACCACAATCAAGGGGACCCGCAAGGTCGATTCGTGAAGCGTAAATCCGTGAGTCAGCTCTCCGTGCTCGCCCAGGCTCTCTCCATGGTCACCGACGACCAGAATGTAAGTCTTGTCCCTGATCCCCAACTCGTCCAGTGTTTTCAACAGCCTCCCCACGAGCAGGTCGGTATAGGCGAGTTCCCCGTCATACGGCTGATTGTCAAATCGATTGCCGAATTCATCCGGATGAAGAAGGTACGGCTCGTGCGGATCGTAGAGGTGGACCCAGCAGAGAAAGGGGGATGGGGACGGTCTGGAAGTCGATTTCTGCAGCCAGCGGCATGCGGAATCAATCACCAACTTGCCATCCCTGTAACGGTGGAGTTCGTCACCCTCCGGACTCGCAGTCGAAAGGTCATCGTCGTAGTGCTCGAACCCGCGGCTCAGACCGAACCGCGACTGGAGGACGAACGCGCTGACGAAGGCGGCGCTGTGATATCCGACCTGTTTAACGAGCTCGGCAAGTATGGGGATTCCGGGTAGCAGGCTCGTCTGCCCATTCGTGACCACTCCATGTTCAGGAGGCCACAATCCTGTGAACATCGACGTGTGGGAAGGGGCCGTCATGGGAGCCGGTGCGTAGGCGCGCTCGAACAGAATTCCCCTTTGAGCCAGGGAATCCAGATGAGGTGTCTCCGCTCTTGGGTATCCATAACATCCCAGGCGGTCTGCGCGTGTCGTATCAAGAGTGATAACAAGGATGTTCAGCCGAGGCTGCTGTCCTCGCATCAGGATTATGCACGCAATCAGAACGGTGGCCGCGACACAAACGCCGCCCCAAACCATTTTGGACCTGACTTGCATCGAATCTCCTGGGGGCGAAAGGAGGTTGTTGTTCACAGTCGCAGAAAGTAACGTGAGGGGAACCGGGGGACTACGATAATGAAGTCATCCCGGTTTTTCCTCTCGAACCTTTCTGGCTATTCACACAATGGGTTGGTCTGTGAACAACCACGACCCCAACGGCCCTCAGCGAAGGGACAGTATTCAGGTTGATCAACTTGAGCTTATTTTTTCCTTTTCTCCAGTTTGAAATCGTAGGGGGATTTGCCGCTTGCCACGTCTGCCACCAGCTTCGATTCCACGGCATACTGTCGTGGAAGCTCCTCCTTTGCACCAAAATTCATCGGGCCTCCGGGATTTTTGGGGTCTGGCTTCCAGACGGACCCATCGGCTTTCACCATTCGACTGACTGAAACACGATATTTGCCGGGAATTGCTCCTGTTTTCGGCTTGCCGTCCGGGCCGAGCGACCTGAGTTCATACTTTCCGGATTCATCCGTGGTTCCGACGGCCCCTTTGCCTTGAGTCTGTTCGAGTGGTGTAAACGAAACAGTTGCATCGACCAGCGGCTTGCCATCAAAAGTAATCGTGCCGGATGCGGGAACCGGATCGGGCCACTTGGGGAGTTTCGGGCCGCCTCCACAACCCAGGACGACCGTTAAGCTGAGAAGAATGAGTGCTCTCAAACCAAATTTCATACGGGGAATCCTTACCTAAATACGAGCCAACTGAGGGGAATAGCGCGAGCGCTGCCAGATGAAGGATCTGGCAGCGCTTCAAAAGAACCTGCGCAGGAAATTCGAATCCGCCGAAGGATTAGAATTCGCTGGGATTGACGCCGTCTGAGACGTAGCCAAGAGCCGCCTGTGCCTGTCCGGCAATATTTTCGCTGATAAAGCGAACTGCCCCGTCACCCATTAGCACGTGACATCCCCCCACGTGGACGCTACCCGGCGAACTCCATTGTCCCAGTCGGCCGTAGAGATAGGTTGATGGGTCGTTGTTGTAGGTCCACTGATTGATTGGCGTCCATGGCCAACTCTGTCCGGGCCCCGCATAAGGGCCGACGAAGTCGATTCCCAAGTTGACGTGACAGACGTATGTCCAGCCCCCCAGAGTTCCGTTGTACTTCTCCCGTGTCTGTTCCGCCATGACGACGCAATTACTGCTGCCGTCTGCCCAATCCCGCATTTGTGTCCCCTTGTCGGCACCAAACGCACGACGGTTTTTCAGGTCTTGTAACGTCCAGTAGTGGTTGTAGTAGTACTCAAGGTAGGTGGCACACATGGCGTAGTTGGTACGGTATCCTCCAGCCTGAGTTGCACTGATGCTGTAATATTTGTTCGCTGCAGTGTAGTAGTCACTCCCTGGATCCGAGGGACACTTGAAGAGAGCGACCTTCGTTTTCGACAATTCCGCATTGACATTCGGATCGCCTTGAACAGTTGAGTCGCTATGGAGGCCGTAGACATGAGACCAACTCGCGGCGTGTTGGAAGTTCCAAGCGTTGTAGAGTGGAGCCTGGTCAATGTAGGGAGCCAACAAAAGCAAACCTGAAAGATTGACTTGTCTGGGGATGGCCACTGCTCCGCCAGAAGTGAAGGCTTCGTATCCACCCACCCCGGGTGAGATCGCCAACGGTGGGAAGCAGGAGTGAGTATCGTGGTAGTTGTGGAGAGCCAATCCCAGATTCTTCAGATTGTTCTTGCACTGTGTCCGACGGGCCGCTTCCCGAGCCTGCTGCACCGCCGGAAGCAGCAGTGCGATCAGAACTGCGATGATCGCGATGACCACCAGCAGCTCAATTAACGTAAAGCCAACGCGACGCGATTTCATCAGATGCTCCTTGTCGTCTAGAAAAGCAAGGATAAAAACAACCGCAAGTGCGGTATCAACGCAGATGAACGCAGAAGCTGAAGCGAAGTCGAAATAAAAACATCCAGGCACGAAGGTGCCCGGCGATGGAATTTCAGTTCGAGGCGTCGGCCGAAGTTGGCGATGGGATCCTGAAGCGAATCAAATCAGAAACTAAAACAATACCAATCAGAAGTTCAGTGAAGAACGTAAAGTACTGCTGAGAAAGGAGTGTTTCTGGATGGTCACCCAACGAAACGAAGTTTCACCTATGGTGTGCACTGAGAGTGCCGAATGACTGAATTTAGGTATACTGCTGCGGCAAGCCGAAGTAGTCAAGCGAAAAATCCGAATCGTGATCCTTCTTTTCGGATAATTCTTAGGCATTTTTGATCGTAAATTATGCACATGCTAACATCATGGCGGATTTCATGCGGACGTATCGATCAGCGTCACAATAAGCTCGCATCCTGAGTAGCATGCGAGAAACTGCGAGTGAAGGTTCATAGCATGTTCTCTCTGAATGCCCGGTGAAATCACGAGAAATATTTGCCTCTACTTTTGCCCTGAAAGCTGCAACGGAATCCAAACACCGTCCATGCTTCAGCGTATGGATGTTTCAGCGGCAGACCTGGAAAATTCCTGAGAACTCCTACCGAATCCTGTTCGCTAGTCCGCAAACGACGATTCCCGCTAGGCGTCCTCGAAGGCCACGGTGGCTCTCTTCCGGTGCTTTGGAGCTCACGTCAGATGGAGAGGCAATCAGCCTCCCCGTCTGCGGAAAGCCTGGGCCAGAGATCGGCAAGGCACACTGGCCTTCAATGCCTGACTACCTCTGTGTCCTGAGCGGAGGATCCCGGTTGCGGGGCTGCAATGGAGCGGAGGTGAGTCACGGGACCGGATAAGTCGGTCGTCGTTTCCGTTGGTGTCCCGCTCCGTGGCCCCTCTGCTGATGCCGTTTCCGGGGGGGCATCAGATCCTTCGGAACACCATCTCGCGCCGTTGGAAATTTCTGACGGTTTAACTCGACCTGAGTTGAAACGTTGTGGTCCCTTAGAAGGGCGTCAATTCGCAAGACGTTCGAGGAGGAAGTCTGGATTCGAGCCTTCCACAACAACTGGACTGTTTTCCTGGACGCTACAGCCGAACTGACAGTCCGCGACTCGCATGCGATCTGAAGTCCATCTCGAAGGTGAGCACTGGCGGCCTCTCTGATGTAACACGGGCCGAGATTTTGAGTGCAAGGGGAAGTTTCGTCCCGAGTCGCGTATTGTTTCTGCCGGGAATGACACTCTTTGCGACCCGCTTGCTGGTCAATTGCGCGACGCCCTCGGCGGCGTCAGCTGGACCGCCCGGGAATTTCGCGGTGCGATGCTGGTTTGCAGGCTGTGACTGGCCAAGCCATCTTGACCCTCATTTGAGGGAGACATATACAGTCGCTTCAGGTCGTATTGAGCGAATTGCCGTGGGCAACACTTCCGTTTCCGAATTCTTCGGTATCAGATTGAGAGGCACCTGTGGTTGGCAAAGTTCACCTCTCGCACAATCACCGTTTTTCAACCGCACTCGAACTTCCTGTCCGGATGTTGAAGCAGATCCTGGTCAGTCGCAATGTTCCGTTTGGGGGCCGGGTGCTCGTGGCGGGCTGCGGACATGGCGAACTGGTTGCATTTCTGGACGGGATTGCGTACCAGGTGGATGCAGTGACGGACTCGCCCGAAGAAATTGAACAATTGCGGAAACGGTGTCCTCAGTACGACTTCCATTATGCGCGGCTTGACGAAGCCGTGGGAGCTCCCCCAGACGTCTTTGATTTGATTCTTGTGCAGGATCTGTGCGTCTATCGGAACAATCTGCTTGACCTGGGAACACGTTCGGCCACGGCCAATCTCCTGGCTTGCTTGAAGCCCGGGGGAGATCTGGTGTTCGTCCGGAAGCAGGACGGTCCCATGGGCTGTGGCACCGGACACGAAGCGGGGTGCTGGAAGCGGCATCTTGCCTGCTTTCCCGGGCAGATTACGATTAATCAGTACCCGGAAAGTTTCTTCGGGCGATCAACGTGGGATTGGTTTTGTGGAAATCGGGATCATGGCGACTACTTTACCGTGACGATGCAGTCCCCCCCTGAAAAACTCAATCGTAACTTCTGGCGAGATTTTGCGCGTCGCGGGCTGATGACGGGCCAGGGAAAATGTTGCGCAGGGCAGGCCGCAGGCGTTCCCGCCCTCCGAGCGGCGTGACTCGACATCGGCGTTCAGCCCGACTGACTTTGAAGTTCCCTCAGCGGGGGAATGATGATTTGTCTGCTGGAACCAGCCATTCAACCCATCCCCAAGAGGTCCCTTCCCGGCTTGTGGAGGAACCTCGCCTCGGGGCTGGAGCGGGCTCGCTTTACCCAGCAACGCGCCTTTGTCTGAGCAACGAGACAATCCGTCCGCTTGCGCTCACTTCCCTGTAGCGGTGGGGACGTTCGGGCTGAAGTGGGACTTTCGAAGCTTCGATTTCTTCCGTGGTCAATTCTCGTGCCGCTTCGGTTCGTCACCCTGATGAATCATGGGAAATCGCTTCCGAAAGATCAGCTTTTCCCACCACCGGGCAGGACGGAGTCGGGGATCGCTGATCGCGAGGTCATGAAATTTGCCTCTGCGGGTAATGACTCGCACTTTTTCGGGCGACTGAATCTCGGCGACGGTCCAGTACTTGGGGACTTCATACGAATATCCGTCTCCCGAGGGGACGGCATAGACATGCTGAGCACGACGGCCTGGCTGCAGGCCGAACTTGCTCACGAAACACACGACAGGATCACCTACCCGAAATCGATTTTGCATGTCGACCACCCTCGTCCGCTGCTTGTGGTGAAATTTGAGTCGCAAAAATCAGATTGATATCGAAATCCCGCAGCTATTTTCCCGATCCCCGCCGACTTTACCGACGGAGCGAATTTTGTTCCAAACGCTGAAGTTGGCTTTACTCCCCAGCCCCAGCGGCGCCTCATGCCGATAATTTTGCGGTCCAACTGCTCATCTGCACTCTCTTTTCTGACGATTCTCCACTCTTTGTCGACGACGAGACCGATTGTGTCAATCTTAACGGTTTTCGGGGGCTAGGGCGGCCTGCACAAGATTTACACTCTGATCGCCTGCCGTTTTCGCAACTCATGAGTCTGCCAATTGATCGGACGCACCCGTTGTCCTGAGGAGGCGACAGGGCGCGAGTACCCAAACCAGGACAGGGGGAGAGGGCTGCTTCTCTTGAGGCAACGATCGCCCCTGCGGAGTCTCTCTCACGCCGCTGACTCACCCTTGAAACTCAGCAGAATTCGATTGTTCGGCCACCAATGTTTCGAGCAGGCCTGAAGAACGGCTCCCCGGACCGGCGTGTCAACGTGTCAACACGTCGACGCACAGGTGTCGTCAAACTGTTGAGTTCCGTTCGACTGACGGTTTTCCCCGGGAAACGGAGAGGGAGCGCGCCTTGCCCGAAGAGTCGACCTTGCGCAAAACGCAGGTGATTCCGATTTCGTCAACTATGGCCCGCGAGTGGATTGACCGGTCGGCACGAAATGCCGCCATCTTCCGGGGATCTTCCTGACGATCTAACACCAGTTCCCGTTAAAGGCTGCAAGCGATGTCTCGGATCTGCCTAGATTGCCCAGATTGGAACACTCTTTGCTTCCTCAATGGCTTCATCATGTGGTGACAGTTTCATTCGCCGGCAGGATTGCAAAGGGCCCTGAAGTCCCGAATCCGACAACAAAGAATCCGAAAAGAAGAGCCTGGAGTAATCCCAGATGAGCCGATTAAGCACTTCACATGATTTGCTGCAATCCCGACTGTCGATTTCCACTGCCGATTTTCCACAAACGCAGACAGCGGACTGGGGTTCATCGATCCCGGGGATTTCTCGCGTCATCAGGAAGCTGGGGGTATCCGAGTTTCGGCGACGGCTTTTCCACATGACGCCTGCGCTGCTTCCCGCCGTTCTGCCCTTCCTCGATCATCCCGATCCCTGGGGCATGCTGTTAATGGGGGCCGTGGCGACAATTGCTGTTGTGGTGATTGTGCTCTCGATCGTGCTCGCCCCGTACATCAAACGGAATGGCGAAACAGACTGGCGATATGCCGTCTGGGGATACATGATCCCGGTGATTGCGCCGATCCTGTTGTTCCCTGACCGAGCAGAATGGGGGCTGATGACGCTGCAGATTCTCGCCCTGGGAGACGGTTCCGCCACTCTCGGCGGGCTGATGTTTGGTGGACGACGCCTTCCCTGGAACCCTCGTAAAACTGTTGCCGGCCTGGTCTGCTTCACCATGATGGGTGCGATGGGGGCAACGTTAAGTTTCTGGGCGGAAGCTCTTCCCGGCGTTCCCTTCGGAATTGCCTTTGCGATCTGCGGGACCGCTTCGCTCTGTGCGGGGTTGGTGGAGTCGCTCCCGATTCGCTCAAACGACAATTTCCGCGTCGGTATGTCAGCTCTCCTCTCGGGAATTTTCATGACGATGCTGCTGACCTGATTCTGATCCAAGCGAGTTCAACATTTCCAGTCGTGCCGACACCAGGGGAATACTCTCGGTTTTCCGAGAGTTCCCGGAAAATTCGTCGTAAGTGGCCGGGGTAGCCGGTCGATGGAAAGATTGAAAATGATGGAGCTTCGCACAGACAACTTGCATCTGCCGGTCCTCAGGGGGCCGGTGAACGGTGGGACCTACGTCCTGGGAGAAAGCTGAAAACAGAGAACAGGGAGCACAATTTTTGCTGTTCGAAATGGAATCGTGAAGCAGAAACAATGTGAAGTTCAATTGAGAACTGAGCAGGAACGTTCAGGAAGTTTTTCAGTATGGCATCAGGATTCGCCTCTACAGCATCGGCGGGCCGATCGAGTTGGTTGTCTGAACGACCTGCTCGTGCCGCCCAGCGTCCACAGACACGCGAGCACGTTCAGAGCGCCGCGGTGGCAGAGTCGGGAATCGACCTGGCTGCCGTCGTTCATCTGCGTAAGAGTTACGGTGATCATGTCGCCGTGCACGATGTCAGCTTTTCGCTGCACAGTGGAGAAGTGTTGGGACTTCTTGGACCCAACGGTGCTGGAAAAAGCACGACCATGATGATGCTGGCCGGGTTGCTGACGCCGACGAGTGGAGAAGTACTGCTGGATGGGCAGCGTTTTGATGGCCGGAATCATGAACTGCGACGGATGCTGGGGGTTGTGCCGCAAGAGTACGCGATCTACCAGGAACTGAACGCCGTCGACAACCTGATGTTCTTCGGCAAGCTTTACGGGCTCAGTGGACCTGCTCTCAAGTCCCGCTGCGACGAGGTGCTCGAACAGGTCGGCCTGACGGAAAGTGCCCTGCGTCCCTCCCGCACATACTCTGGCGGAATGAAGCGGCGTCTGAATTTCGGCGTCGCCCTGATCCACCGGCCCTCGGTCCTGATTCTCGATGAACCCACCGTGGGTGTGGATCCGCAGTCGCGGTCTCACTTGCTGGACTGTGTCCGACAGCAGGCCGCGGACGGGGTCGGGATCATCTACGCCAGCCATTACATGGAAGAGGTTCAGTCGATTTGCAGCCGTGTTGCCATCATTGACCATGGACGCGTCCTGGCCAATGATACGATTCCGAATCTGCTGGGGGGGACTGCATCTGATCTGCATCTATACGTTGATCGTACCCAGGGGATTACCTGTGAACTCGGTGGCCTGGCTGAACTGGGGACAGGAAGCGACGGAAATCCGGCTGTCATCATTCCAGGCGAGTCGACATTGATGACGAATCCCTCCGACGCATGTTCATTAAGATACGGACTGAACCTGACCGCGAAGGAACCGACTCGCGTTCCCGTCGAACTGTCATGGAGACTGCAGATGGTTCTTCACAAGCTGGGCAATCTGGGGGTTCGAGTGCTGCGTGTAGAAACGCAGCAATCCAATCTGGAGCGACTGTTCCTTCAACTGACGGGCAACCGATTGCGCGACTGACAATGTGCTTGGAATCGCGTCTGCTTGTTTGGACTCAAGACAGTCTGCTTCGTCATCGACTTTTTGAAAATGGATGAGTTTCAACGATGTCTGCCTGGCACATCACTTCAAAAGATCTTCTGCTGCTATTTCAAGACAGACGAGCACTCGTGCTGTTGCTCATCTTACCCCTGATGTTCATTTCGATTGTCGGGATGTCGACCGGACAGTTGCTGACGCGCGACGAATCGACCGAACGTTTCAAAATTGCCGTCGTTGATCTGGACGCAACCGAGACCTCGCACGATCTGGTCGCTGACCTGTCCAGGAAGCCTGAGTTACTGATTACCACCGTTGCCTCTGAATCCCTTGGAAAAGAACTGATGGCGCGCGGGGACGCGTCGCTGGTTCTGGTGATCGGAGATCAATTTGAAGAGCGGGTGGAAGAATTGAGTCTGAGTGACATATTCAATCCGAAAGAGGCATTGGCGGTTTCGGGACTGAGTGCCATTGATCTCAATGTTCACATGAAGCCTAACTCTGCCGGATTGGGACGGCTGCTGGAAGGTGTTCTCCGCGCGCAGGTAATTGGCTTTGTCGCTCCGATTACGGCACGAAAAAACCCGGTGACCCGTGCCTGGGTGACACCCCGGGAAGAGACGGAAGACGAAGCGGGTATGGTTGGGCTGGTCGAGTCGGAATCGCCGAAGTCCTCGTCTAAAGTGAATGGAGTCTATCTCTGGGTAGTTCCCGGATTCACCGTCATGTTTGCGTTCTTCGTGATCAGCATCATGGCACGGTCATTCATCATCGAACGAGATCAGGGGACGTTGCGCCGGCTGATGATGGCACCCATCAACACCGTTTCCGTTCTGTTAGGTAAGACCGTTCCGTTCTTCCTGACTTCCGTACTCCAGTGCTCGTTGCTGTTTCTATGCGGACGAATTCTGTTTGGCATGCCTTGGGGAAACCAGCCGTTCTATCTGATTCCCGTGATCCTCAGCACGTCCGCCGCCGCGACGGCACTCGGGCTTTTGCTGTCAACTCTTGTTCACACAGATCAGCAGGTTTCCTCATACGGAACGACGTTGATTCTGATGTTCAGCAGCATCAGTGGTTGTTTCTTTCCGCGTGAACTGTTTCCCAAAGCGATGCGCCAGATCAGTCTGGTCACTCCTCACGCGTGGTCCCTCAAGGCGTTCGATGCGGTGCTGACACAGCCGGTGGTTGATCCGCAGGCGGTCCTGATGTGCTGCGGTATGCTGCTGGTCTTTGCGGCCGTGTTTTTTACGACCGGCTGGTGGCGATTCCGGCTGAGCGCACAGGGGTGATGGGCAGTGCGGCTCAGGGTCATTGCACGCTGAGCGATTCCCAGTCATTCGCACTCTCTTTATCACTTACTTTCTGCGGTACGGATTGAGGCCCGACTTTGGGGGCGTCCCGGGTCGAGAGGCGCCTTCCAAACCACGTCGCGCTTTGACTTCGATTCTTCCCCCTGCTGTAATTCAGGCAGGAAATCCTCTTTGACTGCACATCGGCTGGATAACGCCCCAAAAACGGAGTGGTGGGATGCATCGAATTTGGCGAGTTGCTCCCCATGACCGGGGGTATGTGAAGAATCTCAGCGCGACTCTGAAGATTACTCCACTCGTCGCACAAGTCCTGGTTGCACGCGGGCATCATCTGCCGGAATCTGCAGAGGCGTATCTGGCAAAAAAACTGACGACGCTGCATGACCCTGAAACCCTGCCAGGTGTCAGCCAGGCCGCCGATCGGATTGTTGCCGCCATCCAGTCTGGTCGTCGGATTACCATCTACGGTGACTATGATGTCGACGGGGTGACGTCAACCAGTCTCTTGTGGCACTGTCTGCAACTGAACGGTGCCAAGGTCGATTACTACATTCCCAGTCGACTGGAAGAAGGGTACGGGCTGAACTGTGAAGCAATTCGTCAGCTTTCGGCGGAAGATCCGTCCCGTCTGCTGGTGACGGTCGACTGCGGAATTTCCAGTACGGCGGAAGCCGAGCTGGCGCGAGAGCTTGGTCTGGAGCTGATTATCACCGACCATCACACGATCGGTGCGAAGTTGCCATGTGCCGACGTACTGGTGCACCCACGTCTTCCGGGTGATCATCCCCCCTACGCTTTCGGTGAGCTATGCGGGGTGGGCGTGGCCTTCAAGCTGGCATGGGCAATCTGTGCACGGCTGGGCGACGGGAAAAAAGCGACCCCACGAATGCGGGAATTCCTGTTGAGCGCTGTCGGGCTGGCAGCCATTGGAACGATTGCGGACGTCGTTCCCCTGGTCGATGAAAATCGTGTCATTGTCCACTTCGGTCTGGCGAGTCTCCTGGAACGGTCGAATCCGGGGTTGAAGGAACTCCTGCGGATCGCGCGCGTCTCGGACAAGGACTCTCTACAGGCAGAAGATATTGCCTTCGCCGTCGGTCCTCGCATCAACGCTGCAGGTCGATTGGGGCAGGCACGCCTCGCTGTGGAACTTTTGACGACGCCTGACAAAGAACGCGCTGTTGCTCTGGCGGCTTATCTGGATGGTTTGAACAAAGACCGTCAGGCAGTCGAGCGAAAGATCCTCAAACAGGCCAAGCAACTGGTTGAGGAAAATGCTGAGTGGGCGGAGCATCGTGCGCTGGTGCTCGCTCACGCGGAATGGCACCCGGGCGTCATCGGAATCGTTGCCACGCGAGTTGCCGAACATTTCCAGCGACCAACGATCATGATTGCGCTGGATAAAGCCAATGGTGCTGCTCAGGGGTCAGGTCGCAGTTTCGCGGGTTTCAATTTGCACGCAGGGCTGACGGCCTGTCAGACGCTGCTGGAAACTTATGGAGGGCATCAGGCCGCTGCGGGTCTGAAGATTCGTCCGACAGAGATCGAAGCGTTTCGTGTCGCCTTCGTTGAATTTGTCGCCGCGAACCATACGGTGATGCCAGGGTCGGCAGAGCTGGCCATCGATGCGGAAGTCTTGCTCAGCGACATTACCCTGCGATCTGTTCTCGACATCCAAAAGCTGGGGCCATTCGGCGCGGCGAATCCTCGACCGATTTTTGTCGCTTCCAATGTGGAACTGGTCAGTCCCCCGAAAAAAATGGGGGAAGGAGAACGACACTTGTCGATCTTTGTCCGCCAGTTCGGGCAGCGGATGAGGGGAGTGGCGTTTGGAAAAGCAGACTGGGCCGATGAGATGGCGTCGCATGACGGCCCGATCGCGATTTGCTTCCAACCTGTTATCAACCGATTCCAGGGTCGAGAAAGCGTAGAGTTTCATCTCATCGACTGGCATCCTGAAGAGCCTCTTTCCGGCACGCCATCGTCTCAGTTGGCGAGCAGTGCTCTTCAATGAGGTTCGCTGCGATTCGCCAGTAGACCTGACATTCGCGTGGATGGAGTGGTTGCGTAGACTGTGCCACTCGAACTCTGCTCGACCATTCTTTGAAGCAGGAAAACCCAAGTCAGGAGTGTGTAAATGTTTCTTGCTTCTGAGAAATTATGACACACCTGTGAACGGTTAGTTGTCAGCAGGATGGGATGTTGACAGAATCCACACTGCAATGCCTCATGGAGTCGAGGCGCCTGTCCTTTCTGTCCCTGTTTAACTCGTTCTGGGTCTAAGCACCATGGAAGAGAAAAAGCCTTCCACTGCCGATATTCTGGCCAAGATCCGCGCTCAAAAGGCTGCGGCGGAAGCGAAACCCGGCGAGGCGCCTGCTGCAGTTCCCGAAGCAACACCCCCTGCCGAGCCAGCGGCAACAGTTGAAACTCCCGCAGCAAAAGAGGCTCCCTCCGTTGCCAAGCCTGCAGCGGCTGCGGGCCCCAAGCCAACTTCCACAAAAGATATTCTCGCGGCGATTCGTGCTGGCGGTGCAAAGCCCGGGGCGGCACCTGCCGCTGCGGCTCCTGACGCGCCGGTCGCAGCGACGCCTGCTGCTGCTGCACCGAAGGTTGCTGCTGCTGCGGGGCCCAAGTTAAGCACGCAGGAGATGCTGCAAAAAATTCGGGAAGCGAAAGGGGCCGGGAGTGCTGCTCCTGCGGCCACCGCAGCGACGGTCAAGCCGACGACACCGGTTGCTGCTCCACCGATGCCGGCAAAGCCAACGCCAGCAGGAAAGTCAGGCAAGCCCACCGCCACGCAACGTGGAATGGCGGGGTTGTCGGTTGTTGC
>NZ_DASWWZ010000010.1:0-6709 GCF_036405755.1 Schlesneria sp. | reverse complement strand
CAGCTCAAATTCCCTTTTTCTCCGCCTGTTGTATCGACGAGAATTCGGCGAGGACGAAGGACGACCGAGGGGACTTTGACATGACCCGAGACGACTGTGAGCGGGCAATCGGCTGGCGGGTTCTGATGAACGAACAGCTTTTCACACAGCCACTGGGGCCGGTTCAGTGTGAAATCTTTCTCATGCAGAATCCGCAATTGGACTTTGAACGGCATGGTGGGATCGAGGCCCGCATGCACAAACAGCAACTCGGGATGTTCAACACACCACGGCAGTGTTGACAGCAGTTCGCGATGCTCGGCGGGAATCTTCGCGGCGAGATCTTCGAGGTTTCCGACCTCTGCCCCATACGAAGCAAAAGTGGATTCTGCGTTATAAAAAGTCGTCCATCGTTTGCCCCAGGAAGAGGCTTCACTCCCCGAGAGCCAGCCTAGTGCCGAGCACATGGCGAACTCGTGATTGCCCATGATGGCTGTCGTCGCTGGATGCTCGGCCATGAAATCCAGGACCATGTCGATCACCCCTTTCGAGTCGGGGCCCCGGTCGACGAAATCACCGATAAAGACCACCCAGCGATTCTGGAAACCGGGTGTCTGTCGCAAGCGGTCGAGGACAACTTCCAGCTTATCGGCCTGGCCATGCAGGTCACCAATGACGGCAATCGGACCTTGAATCTTCGTCTTCCACTGAATCGTCATGCACTTTCGACCTGCAATGAAACCCGGATTCATCCCAGCCAGTGTGGACCAGGATGGTCAGCTCTGCCCAACGACCTGCTGGTCATCGCGCAAGATCCTTCATTCTCAAAAAGGGGGCATCCGCTGGAACGGCTTTGCACAGGGCAAACCTGTGCCGGCAGGAGATATCTCCCGCTGGCACGAGTTGTTGAAGCGGTGCCCGCCCGGCAGTTTCGCGCTTGGCCGCACGGTATCTTAGTTTCACCTGAATACAGACCGCCGTCAACGCAATCTTTTCCCAACTTCAGGATCCAGCGCCAATGCCTGTTGCATGGTGCTGTTCGCTTTTTCGACGAGGCCCTGTTCGGCGAGGACTTTGGATTTGGCGTAATAGGCTTCGGCGACATTCGGGTCGACCCGTCGCGACAACGCAAAATTCTCAATCGCCCGGTCGTAGTCTTTCAGGCTGAGGAACACATCACCCAAAACGGAATAGGCACCCTCGGTCGGTTCAATTGCCAGACAGGCCTCGGCGTCGGATCGGGCTTCGCTGATCGACTTGCGGCGCAAGTGGAGTTCGGCCCGAGCCGTCAACGCAGCGGTCGCACGAGGATTGAGCTTCAGCGCCTGATTCAGATCCTCGAGGGCTCTGGATTGGTCGTTCACCTGCAGATAGTGATGTGCCCGCTGAGTCAGTTCGATGACCGGCTCCGCGGTGCTCGCGATAGCCGAGTTCAGTTGATGCAGTTGCACCAGCCACACAAGTTTCTTCTCGTCCGCCATGGCTTTGTCGATGGCGCCCTGCCGATAGTAGACCTCGCTGCGGTGCTGGTAGTACTTAGGGTTGAGCGGGTCCAGCATCATTGCCTGAGTGAAATCGATGATGGCGTTTTCAAAGTCACCGACCCGCGCTCTTAGCAGACCACGGTTGTTGTACGCGTTGACGTACTGAGAATCGAACTGGATCGCCGCATTGAAGTCATTTAGCGCGTTCTCAATCTGGCCTGATTCCAGCTCCGCAAATCCGCGATTGTTGTAGGCGTCGACATATTGCATCTCGAGTTCAATCGCCTTGCTAAACTGCGTGATCGCCTCTTCATATCGTTGTTGAGCGATATAGACGAGACCACGGTTATTGTAGGCGTTGGTAAACCTGGGAGCTCGCTGCGTGGCTTGCTCGAAATCGGCAATCGCTTCGTCGAACTTTGACATGCTCAACGAGACGAAGCCGCGGTTGTTGTAGAGACGAGCGTCCTCTGGATTGAGCTTGATGGCCTGATTGAGATCCGCCAGGGCACCTTCATTGTTTCCACTACGATGGAAAGCGGTCGCCCGCAACGAGTAGAGAGTTTCGTCCTTCGGCCGTTGGTCGATCATCCCACTGAGTGCACGAATGGCACCATTCAGATCGCCACTTTGAAAGTAGGAAACGACTTCGGGAGGAAGTTCCAGATCCTTGGGGGCCTCGTCGTTCACTGTCGTCTTCGTTGTTGCACTACCGCATCCAACGGCAAAGGCCAGCATCAGCATCCATGCTATTCGTCGCATTTTTCGGCACTCCTCGCCATAGACAGAAATGAGAAGCCGTCGTGCGCCGCTTGTAATCGCGATGCCAAAATCGGTCAATCCCGGGTTGAAACCGTAACTCATCTGTTACAGGGATCTTGGGCTGAAATGGAGGGCGCCGCAGTCCGCAGAAACTGGCTAACTCTGTGTTCAGAACCGCTCTTACGAGTTCCAGAGCTGTTCTGAGCTTCGGATCACTCGACGACCCGCAAGCTTGAATCCCGACCCAGAATACGAGCGAACGACTGACGCGTGGCAAAGTCGGCGCACCACAAGAACCGCTGAGGCGTTACCGCAGCCGGGTTCCCCTGTTGGTTGGCGGCAGACGGGATCGTCGATTGCAATCACGACTGCAATCAGGACTGTGTTCCCTGGGACGAAGAGCGAGAGACGGGGGAGGAAGCCAACGGGATGTTGACCGAAGACATCCTCCGGTGATCAGTTCCCGTCTCCTTCTGGTGCGTCGACGGGCACACGGGAACGGCTACGTTCGCCGGGGCCGTCGCTGATTTTTCGTCACGCCTGGGTCGGTTCAGCCAGAGGTTTCGTCGCGGCGATGGCGAGCGTGATCCAGCCGATGAGGAAGGCGACACCTCCGAAGGGCGTGACCGCGCCCCATTTGGTCACGCCCGTGAGAGTCAGCACGTAGAGACTGCCCGAAAAGAGCAGGGTTCCTGTGGTGAATGACCATGCCGCAATGCAGGCTGCGCGGGAAGGCCGTCGTTGCATGACCAGGCCGGTCGCGATTAGGGCCAAGCCGTGAAACATCTGATACTCGGCACCCGTTTTGAAATCGTTCAAAAACTTGCTGGCCAGCGGTACTGTCTGGCCCGCCACAGTACGGGTCCCTCCGTCGTACTTTCGTGCGAACACCTGATCGAGAAAGTGAGCGGCGAAGGCTCCCATCCCCACCGACAGACCACAAATCAGTGCTCCCAATGCAATCCAGCGTGATCCGGCCATGATACTTTTTTGCGCTTTCCGTAGGTGTTCGTAAGTCAGGCAAGGGATGCAGCGACTTCCCTCGATGCGGTCATCGTAACGCGGAGATTCCGTCGGTGCGAATCGATGCAGTCGATTGCGGGGACCACACTGCCGCGAGCGCGACCGGGGACCTTCGGCCGCGTCGCTCATCTGGCTTTACTTCGCCCCTGCCGCGTGAGTGCTGCACGGGAAGTTTAAGCAACGAACTTTCGCACGGAACTATTTCGCTTGGCCACTGGACTTCAGTGTGAAGCGAGTGAAGACAGCACTTCCCGATGATGTGGGCATCTCTGCCCGAAGGGTGAAGTTCCCCCCCGTGACGTTTCCGGTACCGATCGTTCCGGTGTAGGACAATGTCCACTCATCTGAATCCTCTTTTGCGATCAGGTAGTAAGCCTTGTCACCTTTTCGTACCAGACGGAACCGACCTGAGGGGGCATCGTACTCTCCGTGGGTGTAAGTCCAGTCGTACTTGTCACCCGCATGATTTCCCAGCCCGGTGTAGGATGTGAGAATTCCGTTTGGCGCCCGACGGATCCCTGACATCATCTGGTGCGTATTCGCTGGTGCATTGAACGGTCCCCCGATATCCGCGAAGAGTTCAATTCGGGGAATTTGCCAGTCCTGCTGTTCGGTTCGCGATTCGAAAGTGCGGTAGTCCAGCGTCAGTTCAAAGTCACCGGTGAGGTTGGCGTCCCAGAGAAACCCGCAGCCAATTCCCTCAGCAGGTGCATTTTCTCCACGAATGATCTTGAGTCCATCGTCACGGGTTTCCACTGCATTGGGTGTCACTTTACCCGTCGGCTTGAGCGACGACGGCATTGGACTACGAAAATCCCAATCAATCCACGTCTGCAATTCGCCCTCAGCGAATTGGAACGGCTTGGGACCCATGTCCGCCAGTTCCTGTTCCCGAAGCGACGGCAATGTGCGTGGCCAGTCTCCCCGATAGACAACATTCTTCACCCGGACGTCGGTCTGGTCGGCGTAGTGGAACAGGCCGAACTGTCGTTGATTTGTCAGTTCCACCGGCGACTCGTACACCTCGACATCATTTAACCTGATCGAGACGGTATTGCCCGTCAGCGTCAATTGCAGGCGATTCCAGTCATTCGGCTTGAAGGGAAGATTCGCGGGGCCGCGTCGCTCTGCAGAAATCACGGTGGTATTGGTGGGTGTAAGTGCTGAGGTTTCCCATTGCCCATCCGTCAGCCAATGCACTTTGATGCCGTCGGGATCCAGCAGAAACGACTTCCGACCGATGGCAGGGTGAACCAAGGTTTGCCCGGGGACGTAGAAAAAATCGTAACTCACGACGGAATCTTCGATCAGCGGACGGTGGTATCGCAGTAGACTCTGTCGCGCCCGGTCTGGGATCGTTTCAAACTTGCGACCTTGAATTTCACCGTTTTCCAGTACCCAGGCAAGTTGTGAAGTATTGGGGTTTTGCTCGTTAGCCGACATCGGATCGTGGTACATGCCGGCCGTCCATCCGGTCAGTTTGTTCCCGGACGACAATTTCAGTTCCTCGGGAATGGTCGGTTCCCCTTTGATCCGGACCAGCTTCGCCCCTCCGGAAAATGTGCCCCAGCTCATCAGCGCTACCCAGGGGTCGGGATGATCTGGTAGAGCTTGCTCGAAGACAAACCGATCATTCAGGTAGTACTTTGATCGGCCCGGTTCGACAACCAGTTTCAGTCGACACCATTCGTTGAATTCCAGAGTCGGTTCGATCTTGGGACTCGACCAGTTGCCAGTCAGGTTGCCCAAATCGACGACTGTTTTGGTGTATTGAGGACCGACCCACTGCGTGTTGTACATCAGTCGAATTTCCCTCCATCCGTACGTCGACACTTCGGCATCGACCGTGAAGGAACCTGTCAGGGGGGACTGGAAGTACAAGTAGTCGTGACCATATCCCGCCAGATGAGAAACCCCCTGATCGTGGAACAGCCAGCGTGGAACAGGACCTCTGCCATGTGCGTCGGCCCATTCGATCGAAACGGGAGTCCACTGCCCCTTAGGTGAGGCTGCTCCCGGGGGTGGGAACTGGTTCCTTTCCACCAAAGCCCGGCACTGATCTCGCAACCCGGTGACGCGGGCATCCCACGCCTCCCCGAGACTTCTCTTGTGCTGCTGGTCGACCAGCAGGTTGAGAAGAGGCAATGTCACCCCGCGAAGTTCCGCATACCGGGTCGCTTCGTTACTCACCAGTAACTCTGGCCATCGATCGACGACGGAAGCATCTTCAGGGAGGGCCTGCGCGAGTTCATGCAATTGCGGAATCAAGGCCGCGGCCTGTCCCAGATCCTCAGCGGCGATCGAAATCAGAATCTGAAGTGCCAGCTTTGATCGGACCGCTACAGGGGTCCGGGCAGGCGCGTCAGTCACCCGTTTCGAAAGTTCATTCAGTTGGTTCTTCTGTTTTGCCAGATCCACCAGATCCAGGGCGGGGGCGAACAGATCCCCTCCTGGCCTTTGCCGGCGGAAGGTCAACGGACTGGAGCCGGAGTCGTTTGTGAAGCGTGCTACCAGCTGATTCGTGCCGGTCAAATTGGTGTCGGATGTGAAACTTCCGTACAGGCGGAATGTCCGATGATCGTCACCGGCCAGGACCCAGTCTGCCAGGCGTTCATACCGCGCCTCTTCCGGAAGCGAGCGGAAGTGATTCAGCCGTTGATCCAATCCATTAAAGTGAAACTTTTCTTCGATGGACTGGCTCAGTGCCTGTCTTTCTTCTCGCGTTCGCGGCTGAGTCGTCGCCAGAAGGTTGCCCAGCATGTCTGACGTGACAGTCTCGGGCCAGTCCCCTTTCAGGACGACATTCCGGACCCGCACAGAGGAAGATCGCTTATCATGATAAAAGCCGAACTGTCGTGAATTATCGGATTCCAGCCGTCGCTCGGCGACAACGCTGCCGTTGAGCATGACGGAAAGGAGGTCGCCATTGAGCGTGAGGTTGACGGAGTTCCAGTCCTGCGGTTTCAAACTCACTCGACCGCGCTGCATGTTCTCTTCGGTCAGTACATTGCTTGCATCAAGTCCCGCGTAGCCTTCCTCGATGGAGTTCCCCTCCGTCATCCAGTGTAAGTGCACGCCACGCTCGTCAAACAGGAATGCAAGGCGATCCATCGCCGGGGCCACGTTGATACCGGCGACTCCCGGTTCGTACCAGAATTCGTAGTCAATCGTTTCTCCCTCCAGCAACGGACGGTCGTAGTAGATCCGGCTCTGTAAGACGCCTGGGCTCCCCAGTCCGGAGAAGGGGAGATAGCGTCCGTGAAGTTCTCCCTCTCGGGCGGACCAGTCAGGATCGGTGATTTTGGCGAGAGGTTCTCCGTTATTACCTTCCATGACGTGGTCAGGATGGCGGAAGGGACGCGTTTCTCCATAGAAGTCGCTGTCCCACCCAAGTAGGGAATCTTTTTCGATCAACGTCACTTGCCGGGGAATGACCGGGTTTCCGGTGATCTTCAAGTTGG
>NZ_DASWWZ010000009.1:0-5346 GCF_036405755.1 Schlesneria sp. | reverse complement strand
AAAGCAAAATAACAGGACCTGGTCGAAAGTCGTTCCGATTCGTCCCTGTGCCGCCTCGACCAGCGACAACTGAACTGTCTTGGGTTCGAATCGGATACCGTAGAGGTATCGTGAAACCCGGCCATCGGGAGTGCAGATCATGAAGACTGCGGCGTGAGCGTATTCCTTACGTTCCGGAACATACTGATACTGGAAGCCAATCGCATCTGCCAGTGCACGAATTTGTGGCTCACGCCCCGTCAGAAACGTCCAGCCTTGACCGTCGCCGCGGCCGAATTCACGCAGGTATCCCTGCTTTGCCATTCGAGCTTGCATGGGAGATTCGAGCGGGTCAATACTCACCGAAACCACCCGATAGTCACGGCCCGGTTCCAGAGACATCTCTGCCAATGCTTCGATCATCCCGCGCAGTTTCAAACCGCAAAGCATCGGGCAGTTGGTGTAGTTGAGCGTTAAGACGACGGGACGTGTGCCGTCGAATAGCGATTGCAGCTGCAGCGGCTTTCCGCGTTCATCAACGAACTTGAGATCGAGCGGAAGCTTCTGGTCGAGGTGTTCGACAACACCGACTCCCTCGAGCTGAGCAACTGGTCGTACAATCTGCGCAAAGGCTTGAGTCGTTACTCCAGCCCCCGTCAAAAACGCAAAACAGATTGCTACGACACACCGGTTCATTCCGTCACGGCTTTCGTGGATTGCTGCTGTTCCTGTACGACCAGCCGCATTGCTTCCGAGATGGGGATACTGACCACGCCTTTTGCCGGATCGACCCAGCCGTATCCGGCCAGGCGGTTCTGCTGCTGTGTCAGACTGTCCGCGAGAACGGCCGGAACAGCACCCGTGATCTTCCGCTTGGATTCGAAGCTGTTCGTCGCGAAGAAGATCGCTTGAGTGGCCAGAATCGTTACGAAAGTCAGGATGGCGGAAATGAATCCGACAACGACGATTGTTGGTGTATCGATCGTGTCATAGCGCTCGAACTGACTCGCGGGATTGAGGGTCCGCGGACTGGCGGGAGCGGCTTTCGCTTCGAGAGTTGCTACAGACATTTTACCACCTTAAACGTTGTGAAAGGCCAGGGACTCTTCAAGCCGAGGGTCGCGGACTGCAACGACCGACTTGGTGGACGCTGTCCGGATAAATCCGGCCAGGAACAGGCTGGAAACTCCCAGCAGTAGCAGAATGTCGCTCAGCGTCGGCCAGACTTGCGAATGGAACTGCGGAATGACATTCCAGTAAATATCAAGGGCGTGCATCAGGAGTAACCAGACAGACCAGACGGCAAGTGACTTCATGTTCCGTCGGGTATGTCGTGACATCAGTCCGAAAAACGGAATCAGCAGATGCCCGAACAGCAATGTCAGGCTCACCCATTCCCAACCGTTTTCCTGGCGAAGAATTAACCAGCCAGTTTCTTCGGGAATGTTGGCGTACCAGATCAACAGGTACTGCGAGAAGGCGATGTAGCCCCAGAAGAAGTTGAAGCCGAACAACAGCTTTGCGAGGTCATGATAATGTTCGACAGTGACTTCAGGGCCAATGATCTGTCGCTTCTGGAGGTACATGGTGCCGAGGATCATGACGGCCAGGGCACTGACGATCGCTCCTGCGAAGAAATAGATGCCGTAGATCGCGCTGAACCAGTGAGGATCGACCGACATCATGAAATCGAAGGCGAAGAAGTTTGCGGTGAGTGCAAACAGGAGCGTTCCGAGTGGCGCGAGTGCCTGCATCCGGTGAGTATGATTGACATCACCGGTTTCGTCCTGCTGACGTGAGTGAGACAGGAAGAAGCGACCCAGGAGAGTCCAGATCCCAAAGTAGATGACCGTCCGGATTGCGAAGAACGTTGGGTTCAACCAAGGCTGCTTGTGGCGGATCAAATGATCGGTTTCGATGAGCGTGGCATCGTTCCATTCATAGATCGCGTGATTGCCGAGAAACAGCGGAATCACAATCGGCAGACTCAGCAGTGCGACCCAGCCAGCGGAAGCGGCCAGCAATTCAGCGATGCGGCGAACTACGACACTCCAGCCCGCTCGAACGAGGTGCTGGATGAGTACGAAGAACAATGCCCCGCACGAGACGCTCGTGACGAACAGGAACGCGACAAGGTAGCCTGCCTGGAATCCTTGCCAGCCAGAGGATCGCTGTTTCAGGAAATCATCCCAATGCGGTGGAAGTTCCTTGCCGAATTGAGACTCTGCCGCGCTGGCGATTTCCGTCAGCGGTCGCCCTGCATAATCGGTGACGGGCTTACCTTCCTTGTCGGCGAGAAGGCGGACAACGCCGACCAGTGCTGTGGGTGCCGATTCAGGATGGTACGTCTGTTCGAGACGCGATTGTCCGCCCAGCAGTGACAGGACTGCAGCGATACCGATGCACGCGAGTCCGGCGAAGAGTGCCTTGCGCGTAGCACCAGGGCCGCGATCCCCCAATGTGCGATCGCGGGTTAAGTCAATCTGTGGATGAGTGTGGTGATCGGCCATGGAAAGCTGAATTACTTCCGGTTTTGGAGAATCGTGGCTTCGTCTTGGGGAACATCGTTCAGCGAAGCACGCTGGCTGCGCTGCAGGGCCTGGACATACAGCACGATGGACCAGCGGTCTTCCGGTTCGATCTGTGCTGCGTACCCGGCCATCTTGCGACGTCCGTGAGAAATTGTGTCGAACAGCTTGCCAACAGGCTGAGCCGTAACGATGTCATTCGTGAGATTGGTCGGAGGAACCCAGGTTGGTTCCTGGAGACTGATGGCGCGAAGCGAAATCAATCCATCTCCTTGACCGACAAGTCCGTGGCAAGGAGCACAGTAGATGTTGTACTTGGCCTGTCCGCGAAGCATCCGCGCTTCTGTGACATCATATGGGAACTGAGTCAAGTAGTCCGGTTCGACTGGCGGTGCATTCGGATCCGGATTGACGTTCACAGGGGGCTCGCTGGAGGGCTGATATCCCAGGAACAAGGAATCGTCCTCGTGGAAATCACCTAAGGCGACTGTGCCGGGAACCTGAGGACGCATGGAGCGTCCATCGGCAAACAGTTTTGATCGCTGCTGTGGACCGGGGCGATCCTGCGAATCCATGTCTGCGAAGAAGTCGATGCGGGGAGCATCGGATGTCGTGGTTCGGGCCCACGCAATGCCGACGACAGGAACGGTTGCCAACGTCAATGCAACGGCAACGACTGCACCGAAGAAACTGGGGAGCTTGTCCGACGATTGCGAAGGGGGAACTTCACGAATCGCTACGGCATCAGCCATTCGAAACAGCTCGACGACGTCCTGCTTTTCGTTGTTCGGGTCTGCGGCGTCGACATACAGGAAGAATCGGTCGTTGGTAACACGACGGAATTGATCCACGTCGAGCAAAGGATTGGAATGTTTTGGCAACCGGTTCAGTGCCAGCATCCCGAAGAATGTCGTGAACGCGCTTAGCAGCACGATCACTTCGAACATGACGGGAATGTTGGCCGGGAGGCTGAAAGTTGGCTTTCCGCTGATCAGAAACGGATAGTCAACTGCGTTCATCCACCACTGCATCAGAAGGGCGGCCAGTCCCCCAAACGTTCCGACAATCAGCACGAACCATGGCAAGCGGGTGGGCCGAATGCCAAGTGCGGCGTCAATTCCGTGAACGGGGAAAGGGCTGAACGCATCCGTTTTCGTGAACCCACGGGTTCGAACGAGCTTGGCCGCCCGGATAAGTTCGTCTGGTCCGACGAACTCAGCCAGTACGCCTACAGACGGACGAGAGGATTCATTCACCTCGTCCCGCTGGGCGACATCATCTTCAAGCATAACCGCAGACATTTAGTTACCTGTTATCAGAACCTGGCTTGGGCATGACACTTTTCACTTCGGCCATAGCCACGATCGGCAGATACCGACAGAACAAGAGGAAGAGTGTGAAGAACAGACCGAAACTTCCGGCGAACATGCAGATGTCCACCCAGGTGGGCGAATAGTAGGCCCAACTCGAAGGCAAGAAGTCCCGGCTCAGCGACGTGACGATGATCACGAAGCGTTCAAACCACATCCCGATGTTCACAAAAATGCAGACAATGACCATCAACCACGGTGAGGTGCGGATCTTCTTGCTCCAGAAGAACTGAGGAGCGATCACATTGCAGCTGACCATCGTCCAATAGGCCCAGGCGTAGGGTCCGTATGCCCGGTTAAGGAAAGTGAATCCTTCATAGGGGTTTCCGCCGTACCAGGCGATGAAGAATTCAATCCCATAGGCAAAACCGACCATACAGCCTGTGGCAAGGATCACCTTGCACATATTTTCCAGATGTCGCAGCGTGACGAAGTCCTTCAGACCGAACCATTCACGTGCGGGGACCATCAGAGTGATCACCATGGCGAAACCGCTGAAGACCGCACCCGCGACGAAGTAAGGCGGGAAAATCGTGGCGTGCCAGCCAGGCAACTGTGCCGTGGCAAAGTCGAAGCTCACGACGGTGTGCACCGAAAGGACCAGCGGAGTCGCCAGGGCGGCGAGCAGCAGGTAAGCCTTCTCGTAGCGATGCCAGTGGCGTGCGGAACCTGTCCAGCCGAGTGCCAGTATGCCGAAGATCACCTGCTTGAATCGGCTCTTGGTTTGATCCCGGAAGGTGGCAAGGTCGGGAATCATCCCCATGTACCAGAACAGCAACGAGACTGTGGCGTAGGTACTGACGGCGAACACGTCCCACAGCAACGGGCTGCGGAAGTTTGGCCACATGTCGAGTCGTGCGGAAGGAACCGGGAAAAGCCAGTAAGCAAACCAGACGCGGCCGACGTGGACGGCGGGGAAGATACCGGCACAACAGACAGCGAAGATCGTCATCGCTTCAGCGAAGCGGTTGATACTGGTGCGCCAGTTCTGGCGGAACAGAAACAAAATGGCGGAGATCAGAGTACCTGCGTGTCCGATACCGACCCAGAACACGAAGTTAACAATGTCCCATGCCCAGAAGACAGGGCTGTTGTTTCCCCACACCCCTACCCCTCGGTAGATCAGATAGCCGATCATCGAGAAGAGCAGCAGCGTAAAGCTTGAGGAGATTGCGAATGCAATGTACCAGGCGAGTGGGGTCTTTCGTTCGGAAATGCCCACGATGGCATCGGTAACCGAACCATAGTCATGATCCCCGGTCACGAGCGGAGCGCGTTGTGTGGGATCTTCAATCGTCGTATCGACGAGTGTCGCCAGTGAGGAAGCCATTAGACGTGGACCTCCTGACCGCAACGATGATCTTTAAGATTCATGGTGTGAGTGGGTGCCGAATGATTCTGTGGATGAGTTTCTGAACGAGCCGCAAGCCATGGATGCGGATTGCGGATGCGGGCCAGATACTTGGTCC
>NZ_DASWWZ010000008.1:0-4660 GCF_036405755.1 Schlesneria sp. | reverse complement strand
CAATTGTTTGACGAACCGGCATGTATGTATCCGCCAGAACGAGGTGCCATTCTCCACCCGATGTCATCTCATCCAAATAGCGACAAAGGTTTGCTATCGGAGTTCGACGTGCGATCTCCTTGAAAAAATGTGCAGGATTCTCGAATACCGCCTGAATTTCCGGGGTCAGGATGTCCGCATGTGACTCTGGAACAGTGCTCAGCAGGTCGCCCTCACCGAGTATGACCGACGTGCCACCACCATCATTTTTCTGAAGTTTCATCGTACGGTGTCCTCTGGGCCAGCTTATCTCAATGTTCTCGAACCAGGCAGCTTGCGTCGTTGCCAGCACTTCGTTGAATAATGGGGGGGGGGCTGGACAAGAACTTATCCACCTCTTGGACGACCCAGGAATATCGGATCATCGATTTCATTGCCGGGACGGAAGGCCGACGCTGACACTGCAAACCTTGATTTGCCAAGTAGATTTAATCAACCGAACCTGACCGCTTTGAGGGACTTGCTCACCAGATTTGCGACTTTCTTTCACGCGTTTTCCCTGTGCAGTCGCCACCATCTCGTGGGATCGCTACTCGACGGTTTTGAATCGTTCTGCGCGGGACACCAGATCTTTCAGCGGGACCGCGTGGTAATACCATGTGAGTGGCTCCTGCTTTCCGTCGAGGTGACCCGTTTTGATTTGTATTTCGGCTCTTTCCGCCCAGTCCTTACGGATGTGAATTCGTGCAACCTGATTTCCCTCCACTTCACGGAGCGCCATTGACATTGTGAGATCGGATTTGAAACCGCCGCTGTCATGCTGCTCATCGCTGGAGATATGCAAGTCAACAGAGCTAATAGGCTTGAGTCGTCCTTCGTCCTTCAGCGTGAATGTGACCGTAACGCGGCCCGTGTTGTGGTCATAGACGGAGACATCATATTTGAGATTGAGCTCTTCTTTTGATTCACGGAGCCGGAAGCCCAGTGCGAGTGCGCAGCTCGCCGGAATGGCGATCGCGGCAATCATGACAAGGAAGATTCGAGCGGTTCGCGACATGATCGTCTCTCCGTTTGATTAATCGAACTGGTTCGGCCTTAGCAGCCTGTTAAAAGAGCGAGACAGGCACCTCGTATCATACGAGTTCTTCGGTGAATTTCAGGTTAGCCCGAAGCCAGTCCCCGTTGTTAAACAGGCTGCTTGGCGATTCTACTGCGACACACGGGATGAGCAGAAAGGTAAACAGAAGTGAGCGATCGTCGAATGTGGTGGACGGCAGTTGGATCTTGATCACGACTTCAGGTCGCGTTCTCGCTCGATTTCCATTCGAGTTCATCCAGTTGGCTGACGGCCTGGCTGACTTTGCTCAGTTGTCGTAGACCGAACCAGAGCAGTGGTAAGAGAAGCAGGAAGAAGAAATAGGCTCCGCCGAAGCCGCGGCGGACGACGACGTTGGCAGGATCGGACGGATCGTACCAGCAGGGAATGGTTTTGCCCGTGAGCCACTCGTCGATCGTCTCCTTCCCGAGCACCTGGCCGCCGATGTGCAGGGAGGTGCCGGTGTCGAAGCCGGTGGAGATCATTTCGCGGTCACCTGCCTGATACTTCAGCGCGAATTCGGGTGTGCGGGTGGTACTCGTCTGTCGCCGCCGTCCGGCCTGCTTTCGTGTCTGTGTCCTGATGACTTCGCGTCGGCCGAGGATTGTGGCTTCCGCCTCTTTCCAGTTAATGAGTGTTTGCAGATCGTGCCACGCGAGTCCTGCTCCAACCATCACAAACGCCAGCGGAAGCATGATCAGGGCCACCAGCCCCAGCGCCGGGACGCGACTGATCTGCGATGGCAAGCGGCTGGACAGTGGATGTTCTCTGAGCCACTGCAGGCGAAGTCGCAACCAGACGAAGAACAATCCGCCGCAGACCATCCATCCCAGAACCCAGAACGCCGCCGGATGAAACCTCAACCCACCGATGACCACTCCGGCCGTCGAAGGGGCGCTGCTGATTTTGATCGAGAACTCCGTATCCAGCCGCGCATCCGCCAGAAAGTTTCGCGCTTCGATCTCCGCTGACAGCGTGTGCTGGGCCTCTTTGCGAGAGGCCAGCAGGTCGAACGTAAACGGAGTCTCGCCCCTGGCGGGAATCTCGACGACGGCGGTCACCTCGCGTTCTTTGTCGTCGCGTTTCAGCTGGGGCAACTTGTCAATCCGGACGAGAAATCCATTGTGTGGAAACCGCACTCGCACATCGGTCTGATGGGAGGGGGTGTCGCCCGAGTTTCTCAGAACGACATTGACCGTCACCACCGTGCCGGCGGGAACCGTTTTCAAGTCGGATGAGACCGTTGACTGACTCAAATCCACCCCCGCCACGGCGACTCGTGCGACAAGGCAAACGGCTGCGGTCAGCATCACGATAAGTCTGTTCATACGACCTGTTTCAGAAGGAAGTGACGTCGTTTTCCCCAGCACATCGTCGTAAAACGTTACTTGAAGTGAACTCAAGTTGCACGGGCATTGTCGGTGGTGGGGTGGCCAGAGTCAGAAGGGACGTGAGCGAACCAGTGAGTGCCGCGACCGGCTGGAGACTGCGTTCCGGTGCGACACGCTCCATTGATTAGCGCTGGATAAGCCTGAGCAGTCGCGTTACCTAAAGTCAACGCAACTGCGGACACTGCATATCTGGCATCCCCTATTTTTTCCATTCAACTCTTCTGCGTTTGAGCGAATTCGAAGTTGGAAGTGTCGATGCCACGTCTGTCCAGCCTCGTCCGACGATCCTCAATCAACTCGGTATCGCCCCTTGGGAGGGTAGCCCCGGTTGTCGCGTCATCGCGGCTACCGGGGCGGCGTCAGCCGCACGAGGTTGTGTCAGGCACAACTTCCCCTGCGGCTCAAAATTTCCGTCGGCGTCAACGGGTTGCTGTTGACGGTACTTGCCCCCCTAGGAAAACGCCCCCGGGGACACGGCATACCAGATTCCCAGGCTCTTCACGAAGCGACAAACAGACCCGTACTTTTCATCAGATCCGTGCTCTTGGACGAGGTTCAGGCAAATCCGCTGCGCATCCAGGCCTTGCTCCAGCTTCGACAAAATGATGTCGCGAAATCGCTCGCAACGACTCCGGGAAACAGACGAACCGAGCCCTTCCACGGCCTCTGCAGACCCGTGGGCGCTTTGGTCTCGTTTGGCAGTTTCAACGCCAAATGACGCCGAACAGAGTTTCGCGATACGCCAAGCGACTGCGCAATCGCTCGCTCAGACAAGCCGCTCTCACGCAAACGTCTTAATCGATGATGACTCGTCCATACTGAGCTGATAAGCCATTGTTGTCGCACTCGTGAATTTCTGATCAGAAAATCTGATGATCAGAAAACAATAGCCCCTTTGTCTCAACTGGTACCGTTTCAGCGCTCAGTGACAGAGTGTTGAAGAATTGCGGACTGGCGCGAGGGCCGTTGTATTCAAGGGAATACTGGCGGTGGCGCAGGTCACTGACGCGATTTTCAATCGACAGACCTCCTGAAATGTGTTTCTCCGACGAGGGCCACCCAGTTCCTCGGGGTTCGATCACCCGGATGCAAGCTGGAGAATTCCGGATCGGGGGGTAAGTTGCCGTCTGGCGGGACGATTGTGAGTTTCGGGGGAGACCTCTTGTGCTTCGCACACGGGTAGCCCGGAAGACCTGGCAACCCGTGCTACCCTGGGGAAACTCGCACAGGCGCCCGTTGCAGTGACAAAGTCTTTCTGTCGATAAATGATGGTCCTGACGAACAACGGTTTGTCGCAGAGTCACGCTGCAGACGGTGGCCTTCTCTTCTTCGGGCTTTCCGCTTCCTGAGTGATGACTGTCCTTTACAGAAGCTCTTTCGGGACTTCTCCGCTTGGGAGCAGGTGCATCGGGCGACCGGTGTGGTCGATGATCGTGTCGTTCGCGGACAGGCCGAGCGCGTTGTAGATGATGGCGCAGAAGTCTTCGACGCCGACCGGACGAGACGTGGGATACGCCGCTTTCGCGTCGGTACTGCCGATGATCTGACCGTGACGGTAGCCGCCTCCGGCGATCAGGATGCTTTGGGCCTGCGGCCAATGGTCACGCCCCGCGTCCCGATTGATGACAGGAGTGCGGCCAAACTCACCTGCCGATACGACCAGCGTATCTTCGAGCATTCCCCGTTCGGCCAGATCCTGGATCAGGACACCGACAGCCCGGTCGTGGCGCGGCATCTTGTAGTCCAGGCCATTCTTCAGGTGTCCGTGATCGTCCCAGTAGCCGGTGTTCAGGGTCACGAACCGCGAACCCGCTTCGATCAGCCGGCGTGCGACCAGCGCCTGCTCACCCCAGCCGTCGCCATAGCGTTCGCGCGTCTTCGCATCCTCTTTCGACACGTCGAAGGCTTCGCGAGTCCGTCCTGACAGCAGAATATCCAGGGCCTGCTGATCGACCTGATCCAATTGACGGAAGGTGCTGTTCTGGTCGAACTTCCGCCGCAGACTGTCGAGTTGCTTCTGCAGTCCAATTCGATCGTTGAGTGCATCGGCCGTCAGACCATCCACCAGGGCAAAACTGCGATGATCGCCCGAGGGGAGGCGACCCGCTTCGTCCCCGTAACTGAATTCACCATAGCGGAAGGGATTGTGCGCCACGCCGAGCCAGGCCCCGCCGTTAAAGCCAAAGCCACCGTC
>NZ_DASWWZ010000007.1:0-6650 GCF_036405755.1 Schlesneria sp. | reverse complement strand
GATGGCGGTGGTGAGCAGCAGTACCCAGATCCAGAACTCGCTGGAATACCCGGGAAACATCCACGGTCCTACTGCCGTCGGCAGCAGCATCAGGCGGTGGGTGAGTGCCGCCCAGAACCACCAGTGACGACGGTATCGCAGGTGATTGACCATCACGGCTGCGACGAATTGCATGAAGAGCATCAGCGTCGGCAGTGCTCCAAGAATTCCGATGTGGAACTCATTCGCACCCATCGACCGTATGTATGCGATCGTCGCCGGAGAGGTTGTCAGTTGCGTATATGCGGCGGCCAGGCAACCAGCGACAATGATCGCTCGCTTTGCACCGTTCAGAGACCACACGATGGTATTTCCAAGGGAAGACTTGAAGAATTACGAGTGCCGGAGCATCGAAATCCGTTCATGAGGGGAGTTGGTGTGAGAGGAGGAGGGGCGGGTTCTATCATGGGACGCATGTTCAGGGAATAGCGATTTGGACAGGATTTTCTGTCGCATTTCGGTCTTCCGCGAAGGCGTCCATACTTGTACCGAGGTGGGGTACCTCAGGCTAGCACTTACTGCAGAAACTCAGCTGAATTCGTGTTTGTCGTGTCGCTTTTCCTGCCGGCTGAACGGCACATGACTGCGCCATTCCTGATCGAGAAGCCCTGCAACAAACCCGTTCACAGCATGGCCCTTACGGGGGACACGGGGATGACACGGCTCAGGGGATCAGGTTCGCCTTCAGGAAAAGAACTTCGACGGCCCTCACGTAATCAGCATTGTCCTTCTTCGCAAATCCATGTCCTTCGTTATCGGCATAAACGGTCCAGACGGTACGGTCATTCGCGCGAACTTTGCTTGCAATCTGTTCAGCTTCGTAAAATGGGACGCGAGGATCGTTCCGTCCGTGGACGACAAGCAGGGCGGAGCGAATCTTGTCTGCATGGTTCAGCGGGCTGATCCGTTCGAAAAACGCTTTCATCTCGGGCAGGCGTTCATCCCCGTATTCAGCACGCCGCAAGTCCACCCGGTAACCAGCCGTTTTCTCCAGGAAGGTGACAAAGTTGGCGATCCCGACGACGTCGATTCCCGCTTTGATGCGATCTCCGAAATGCGTCAGCGACGCCAGTGTCATGTAGCCCCCGTAGGAACCCCCGGCCACGGCGATCCTCGATGCATCGAGTTCCGGCTGCTGTTCGATCCAGTCAAGCAGTGCTCCGATGTCTTTCACGCTATCTTCGCGTTTCTCGGCGTTATCCAGCTTAAGATACGTCTTCCCATATCCGCTGGAACCTCGCACATTCGGGCAGATGACAGCGATTCCCAGTTCGTTGAGGTAGTACTGGATGTTGGGTGAGAAGAACGGCTGATACTGCGCTTCCGGACCACCATGAATGCTGATGTAAACGGGGAAGCGGGGCTCGGTCCCTCCCTGTCCGGTCCTGGTCTGTTCCGGCTTGAGGCGCGGCTGGAAGTAATACGCGGGGATCATCCGTCCGTCGAACGTACGGTATCGAATGCGAGTCGGGGTGACGAAGGATTCGGGGTCCAGACCACCGACTTCGCTGAAGGTCCACCGGGTGAGTTCGCCCGTTTCCAGCAAAATGGAATAAGCATCAGGAGGGGCATCGGGGCGTGCGAGTGTAAAGCCGATGCGCTTGCCGTCGGCGGAAAAGTCGACTCCGGAAATCACACCGAGCGGGACCTGAAGTTCACGTCGGGTCAAATTGCCTTGAGCCAGCAGAAAAAGTCGCGTGGCGCCATCTTCATTGACGGTCAAGGCCAGCTCGCTCGTGACCCGGTTGACCGCCAATTCGTTCACGTCCCATTCCAGGTCCGTGGTTAACCACTGGTAGGAATGGGTGGATCGATCCAGTTTGGCCAGACGCCGGAACTCGTTTCCGGCATCACTGGTGAGGAAGATCGATTTGCCGTCAGCCGAGAATGCCATCGTCCCGAAAGCGGCTTTTTCGTCCGATGCGAGATCGGGTGGCACTGGAAGATCCGTACGGGCTCCGGAGTCAATATCCAGCACGGCGGGATAGGTCTCATTAATCGAGACATACCGCGAAATCAGGACCTGCTTTCCATCGGGTGACCAGTCGTGTGCGTGCCAGGTCTGATTCTCGACTTGCATCAGCAGCTTTGTCCCGTTCGGCTGCCCCAGGTCACACAGGTACAGATCGCCATCGCGCCCGTTCCGGCGATTACTGGAAAAGAGAAATCGATTTCCGTTCGGGTCCATGGCACCCAGCCTGTTTCGACTGGTTCCGTCCGTCAGCAGAGCGGTCGTGTACTGTTGGCGATCGAACAGATAGATCTGATCATTTTCATTGCCACCCCGATCCTTCAGCAGCAGGATTGAACCGCTGGCGGACTGTGGCAGGAATCGTCCGGTAACAGGTTCCTCCGAGAACGTGATCTGCTCCCGCCGACCTCCGGGAGTATAGACCCGGTGAAGTTGAGACGAGTTACCAAAACGGGTGTTAATGAGGATTCCCGTTCCGTCTGAGGCCCAGCCTCGAAATGCCGCTCCGCGAACGTTCTGGTATTGCGCCAGTCGCTCAAGCATCTCGGGGGGGACAATGGGGACATCCTGCGCTTCGATCGCGGCGGGTTTCCGCGGATCGGTCTGGGCAACTGCTTCGTTGGCCGCGAAACGGACCGCTCCCAGGATCATCGAGAGCCACGTTAAGCTGAGTGTCCAGGTCTTCATAGGGTCTCTTTCATGAACTGCGAATGGCGGTTCTCGATGAATTCGTCTCGGCGATGCCGACAGAATCAATGTCTCTCTTCGTGTTGCGTGGGACTTCGGGCCTTCCGAAGTTCAGCCCCCTGCGTCCATTTCGGCAGCGATCTGAATGTCGTAGAGCGTCCTTCCGCAATCCGCCGTACTGAGGGTGAGGGGGGCGAGGGTCAGTGGGGTCAATCAGGTAGTGAGACGCCCGCCAGTCGATGAACGGCTTCCCATTCTTCACGAGTGACGGGTTGAATGGACAGCCTCATCCCGCGCTTCATGACGAGCATTTTGCTGGTTGTGTCGTCTTCGGCCAGCATGTCCCGGGTGACGGGTTCGGGGAACTTCTGGATCAGTTTGACATCGACCATGAACCAGCGGGGGTTCTCCGGATTTCCCTTTTCGTCGAAGTACTTGCTTTGGGGATCGAACGCGGTGAAGTCGGGGTAACTCGTGCGGACAATCTGCATAGTGCCGAACACCCCGAGCGGTTCCTCGCGGCTGTGATAGAACAGCACCTGGTCCCCAAGCTGAACGTCATCTCGCAGAAAGTTGCGAGCCTGATAGTTACGGACGCCATCCCAGGGGGCGGTCTTCCGGGGCGATTTCGCCAGATGTTCAATACCGAACGCGGAAGGCTCGGATTTGAATAACCAGTATCGGCGTGGCGATTCGGCTGCTTTGTCTTTCTTCATGCTCGCAAGGACTTCCCTGTAATCAAACTCAATCAGTACGACAGCCTAGTGTCAGTAATACATTGGCCCAGAGATGCTGATCAGCGGTCTGGATCGTCAGGACATGGTCGCGGGACGCGACGGCTTCATAGAAGGCCCATTTGTCGATCGGTTCAAGCTCCAGCGTCGATCCCGAGTCGGCCAGAATGCGACGATAGTCGGCCCAGACGACGGGGTCCCCTTTCAGGGCGTAGGGATCATCAGCCGGAATTCCCATGGTGTTGATGGCATCGATGGGAATGGCGGTCAGCAGGGTCTCGAGAACCTGCGAGACCGTCACGATTCCTGGAGCCAGGTTCAGACTGACCAGCCGGGCATTGGGCCCCAGTGTGGTGGACGCGGGATAGTTTCCGTCCGCGATCAAAACCTTCGCGTGATGGCCTGCGCGAGCCAGGATTTCCAGAATTTCTGGATGCAGGAGTCGGTGCTTAAGCATTCAGGCGTTTCTCTGTTATGCAATCTCGAGGCGATTGGAACGACACAAGGGGACGGTAAGGGTGGGAGGGTTAAATTCCCAGTTCCTGCTTGACCTCCGAGAAGCACTGGATGGCGAATTCCAGATCTTCACGGGTATGAGCGGCAGAAACCTGGGTACGGATCCGCGCTTTCCCCAGCGGTACGACGGGATAGCTGAAACCGATCACGTAAACACCCTTCGCCAGCATCGCATCGGCGAACTTCGCAGCCAGTGCGGCGTCTCCGAGCATAATCGGGGTGATCGGATGCGTTCCCGGAGTGATCGTAAATCCGCGACGGGTCATCTCCGTACGGAAGTAAGTCGTATTCGATTCCAGCCGATCGCGCAGCTCTGTTGACTGGGTCAGCAATTCAAGTGCGGCAAGCGAGCCTGCCGCAATGATGGGCGCCAACGTGTTGGAGAACAGATAAGGGCGAGACCGTTGACGCAGGAGATCGATGATCGGCTTTCGTCCGCTGGTGTATCCTCCACTCGCACCACCGAGTGCTTTGCCGAGTGTGCCCGTCAAGATATCAATACGGCCCATGACTCCCTGCAGCTCGTGTGTTCCCCGTCCCGTGGGTCCGGTGAAGCCGACGGCGTGTGAATCATCGACCATCACCAGTGCATCATACTTGTCGGCGAGTTCGCATACGCCGGGCAGGTTGGCATACAGCCCGTCCATGGAGAAGACACCGTCGGTCGCGATCAGCTTGAAACGAGCCTTGGCATTCGTGGCTTCGATCAGCTTTGCTTCGAGGTCCGCGAGGTCGTTGTTTTTGTAGCGGAACCGCTGCGCCTTACAGAGGCGGACCCCATCGATAATACTCGCGTGATTGAGTTCGTCGGAGATGACAGCGTCTTCCGCGCCGAGCAGGGTTTCAAAAAGTCCTCCATTGGCATCGAAGCATGAGCTGTACAGAATCGTGTCGTCCGTTCCCAGGAACGTAGAGAGTCTGTCTTCCAGTTGCTTATGAACGCCCTGTGTTCCGCAGATGAATCGAACCGAAGCCAATCCGTAACCCCACTCATCGAGGCCCCGGTGGCCTGCCTCCCGAATGGCGGGGTGCTGTGCCAGTCCAAGGTAATTGTTGGCACACATGTTCAAGACGGGCTTCCCGTCCGCGACACGCACGAAGGTTCCCTGCGGCGTCGAGATAACGCGTTCATTCTTGTAAGTTCCCGCCGCTCGGATTCCATCGAGTTGGCGGGAAAGATGCTGCAGGAACGCTTCACTCATGGTTCAGCTCGCAAGGGAGTGGGGCGGCTTGAGGTGTCTTTCTACTAAAGTAGAGAGCCCTGTGCCGTGAGTCGAGTCACCTTGTCGGGTTTCTGATGCACACCCCGGATGTCGCGCGCTCGGCCGGCTCCCGAGTCACGTGCCCGTTCGTCAGAGGACTGTCAGAGGCGAGCCGCAACTCACGTCGGGTGATGAAGCGCGAGCGACTTGCCGGGGAAGCCCGGGCAGTACCCTGGAGATTTCCAGGTGCTTTCCTGAGGGAAATCCCCTGGTGCGACGTTCCACAAGCCTTGCGCAGGAGTCGCGCGCTGTGTGAGGGGATTGTTGAGGCTCGCGAGTACGAACCCTGTCGCGGGTGACGCTTTGTTACTGAAACCCGGATCCCTGACCGTCGCTGGCCCCAATGACTTTCCAGCCGCGGGTCACCGGATTGAAGTGGATGCGCCCCCCGCCGAGGGTCGCTTCACCGACCCGGGTGAGTCGCGCGGTCTGCTTGCCCTGTGCGTTGAGAATGTACAGTGACGTTGAACCGTCGTAGATGATCTCGTCGGCGGACGCCGTGAAGCGACGTCCATCAACCTGACCTTCGACTTCGGAATTCCCCCGGCAGATCATCTCACGGTACTCGACAGGGTTGGATTTCGACTTGGGGTGATTCAGGAACTCGAGCGAGCTGCAGCGGAGTGTTCCCGCGCGAGAGGGAAGGTTGTCTGGATCGACAATATCGTTCGGCGAATTGACCGGGCCATAAATCACTTCAACCCGGTCATCGATGGTGACACGTTGGCGGTCTGAGTTCCCACTCAAGTGCCCATCGACACGTCCTTCCAGTTTTCCCTCGAATTGAACGCGGGTGTAATCCCATTCTGAAATTTCCACCGGGATCGGGCGATTCGCCTGACTTGTCTCACGGGGTGAGATTGCATGGCTCCCCTTTTGTTGCCGGCGCCAGACCTGGACCTGACCTGGTCCCTGAGCTTCAATATCACCCGTTTCGTGATACCAGGTGAACTCACCGACCCGGCCACGATACTTGTCGACCAGTTTTCGTTCGACGTGGGTCGAATTTTCAAAACGGACGTTCTCACGGCAGCGAACCAGCCGAATCGCCGGTTCCTGCGTCATGTTGTCCGATTGAAATGAGAGTCGTTCCTGAAGCTGGACGTTCATCTGTTCGCACAGCATCGAGGCCTGTCCCAGTTTCGCTTCGACCCGGCCGACGAAACGGGCTTCGAGACCGTCGAATCGCATCGCTTCATCCCACCGGACGTTCAAGTCCCGGTTACCCGTTTTTTCCACCCCCGGAACTTGTGCCTGATCGGGGATCGCAATCTTCATCCATCCCGACCCTTTGACCTTGGCTTCGTTATCGCCGCGGTTGAGGTAGATGTCTTTCCCTTCCAGGCGGAAGCGATGATCGCGAATCTGCGCGGGTTTACCGGTGATCTCGATGACTTCGCGTTGGACACCCTGATTGTCCAGTTTGACGACGTCCCCTTC
>NZ_DASWWZ010000006.1:0-14287 GCF_036405755.1 Schlesneria sp. | reverse complement strand
GAGCTGTGGCGCTGTGTCGGACGCCATGCCGATGCCAGAGGGTTGTCGGAACTACACAACCTGCTGACGACGGGCTCGCTCGTCGAAAAGTATGCTGCCGGATTGGCTCTCAGCGAAAGTACGGAACCTGCCGCTCAGAATTTCCTCGCGATCGCGCCTGAGATAGCGGGCGAAATTGCCTCGGGCAAGATCACGTGGGCCACCATTGACGCGATGAGTTCCTGTTAATTTGAGGATCGGATGTCCTACGAAATCATTATCGGGCTGGAAATTCACGTCCAGCTCCAAACCAAGACCAAGATTTTTTGCGGTTGTCCGACCACGTTCAACCCTGATCACCCTAACGTACAGACCTGTCCCGTCTGTCTGGGCTTGCCGGGAGCGTTGCCGGTTCTCAACCAGCACGCCTATCACCTGGGAGTGAAGACGGCTCTGGGATTGGGCTGTCAGATTGCGCCTTTCACCAAGTGGGACCGGAAACAGTACTTCTATCCGGACCTTCCCAAAGGCTATCAGATCAGCCAGTACGATCTCCCCTTCAGTCATGACGGCCATGTCGACGTCGTTTGCGGGGACCCGGCGACTGTTCGTCGCGTTCGCATCCTGCGAGCTCACCTGGAAGAAGACGCCGGTAAGAATACGCATGACGAATCAGGCCGAGGTCGCGACAGCAAGGTCGATCTTAACCGGGCGGGAACTCCGCTGGTCGAAATCGTGACGGAGCCGGATCTTCGTTCGTCGGAAGAAGCACGCCGATTCCTCGAAGAGTTGCGGCTGATGCTGACGTACCTTGAAGTCTCTGACTGCAACATGCAGGAAGGGAGTCTGCGATGCGACGCGAATGTCAACCTGCACGTGCTGCAACCGGATGGGACGAAGATTCCGACACCGATTGTCGAAATCAAAAACCTGAACAGTTTCCGCTTTACGGAACAGGCGATTGACTACGAAGTGGCTCGCCAGTGGGAGGCGTATCAGCAGACCGGGATCCGGATGGGAGCCAAAGGGGGCCACAAGCGAACGGTCGGATTCGACCCGGGCCGCGGAGTCACGTATGCGTTACGCGAAAAAGAAGAAGCGGCAGACTATCGCTATTTCCCTGACCCGGACCTCGTGCCTGTCACCACGACCGTCGAACGCGTTGACGCGATTCGTGGGGAAATGTGTGAACTTCCCGGTCTCCGTCGTCAGCGATTGATCGATGAGTATCAGTTAACCCCGTACGATGCGTCGGTCATCATCGATCAGGGGCGGGCCGTCGCGGATTACTTCGAAGACGTTGCCAAGGCGGGCGGAGAAGGGAAGCAGGCAGCGAACTGGCTGACTCAGGATCTGCAGGCGGCGATGAAAGAGCGGGGTGAGACGATCACCACTGTCCCGATTCGGCCCCCCGTGCTGGCGGCTCTGCTGAAGCGAATCAACCAGAAGCAGATCACCATCAAGGCCGCTCGAGAAGTCTTCGCCGCGCTGCTCAGCGATCACGACGAAGAGATTCCTGTGACGGAGTCGCGAATCGATGAAATCGTCAAAGCACGCGGACTGGCGATCGTGCAGGATACCGGTGCCATTGATGCTGCCATCGCTGCGGTGATTGAGCGAAGTGCGAAGGCGATTGCCGACTTCAAGGGAGGAAACGAAAAGGCCATCGGGGCCCTGATCGGGCAGGTCATGAAAGGGGTCAAGGGGGCCGACCCGCAGCTCGTTCGCGAAAAGCTGCTGGAGGCGATTGCCAAGTCGTGACAGCAGGTCAGTCTGTTAGCATCCCTGGATGTCTGCTTCAGATTGAAGTCATAGCACCGCGGAGGGCTTCGTTGGTTGAGAGGGGCTTTGAAGTGATTGGTGGCGGGGGCTTCAACGGATTGAGGACATCGCTCTGAGACTTCGACGAGCGTGACGTATCAAGACAACGGAGACTCCAGGGCCTGGAAGGGTGGCAGGGTTACGTGTTGTCTGCTGCCGCGAATGGTCCGGCTTGGGAATGCGGTGCTCGTTCTCTCCCTTTGGGAGTGGACAAGTTACCGGGTGTTCAAGAAACTCAGCCACGGGGATGGCACTTCTCGTGGATGGACTTGAGTCGGCTGTGGTCGACCTGGGTATAGATCTGAGTCGTGCGAATGCTGGCGTGACCGAGCAGTTCCTGGAGGGCTCGGATCTCGGCACCGCCGGCCAGCATGTGCGTGGCGAAGCTGTGCCGCAACGTGTGAGGGCTGACTTCGAGACTGGCTCCAATTCGCGCGGCGTACCGTTTGACGAGTTTCCAGACGGTGATTCGGCTGAGCGGGTTTCCTCCGCGGGATACGAGCAGCGGAGACGTCGGGTCTCCTTTGGGCGCCAGCTTGGGATATTCGTGTTGCAGGTACGCTTCGACTGCTGCGCAGGCGACGGGGTTCAGTGAAACGATTCGTTCCTTGTTTCCTTTTCCGATGCAGCGGCAATAACGCTCTTCCAGGTGAATATCACGCAGAGCTATGCCACAGACTTCGGAGGCGCGGCAACCGGTCGCGTACATGAGTGCCAGGAGGGCTCGATCCCTGAGGGGATGACGGTCTTCGCGGGATGGGGCCGCGATCAGGGCATCGACCTTTTCGGGGCTGAGGACTTTTGGAAGGTGTTGCCAGAGTTTTGGCGAGTTAACGAGTTCGACGACGCTTTCCGGGATGATCCCTTCCAGCACCAGGTAGCGGAAGAACATTTTGAGAGCCGCCAGGTGGCGGGCGATGGACGTGGCGGCAAACTGATGTTGATGGAGGTCTTCCAGGTAGCGAGTCAGCAATGCCAGATCGACCTGCTGCAGCTTGCCCGGACCATTGGTCTGATACCAGGCATCGAATCGGGTCAGGTCACGCCGGTAGGCGAGCAGCGTATTGGCGGAGAGTCCACATTCCGCCTTCAGGTAATGGATGAATCCGGCGAGATGTTCGGAGGGTTCGGCCTTGTTGCTGGAATTCGTGGCGGCGGACAAGGTGGGACGTCGACGCGGAGGCACGGTATTTCCCCAGAAATTCGTTTGTCGCGACCAGTCGTTTCTAACAGTGAGCCCTTACAGGGCCGAGTATCAGTTTGATTTCGTTGCGGCTCTGCAACCTGCCATGTTCCCGGGAATGGCCGAAGGGGGAACGTTCCGGGAATTGGCGGACGAGGCGATTCCCAAGCGGTGTCCCCACAGGAGAAATATACCTGACTTATCGGCGGAGTGATGTGCAGTGCTGTTGTGGATCCGCGAGACAGGCCGTTTCACTGCAACAGATGCCGAAGAGGTAGACTTTCGGGACGGTCTCCCGTGAACCGTCCGCAGAGTCAGCCGATTCGGGTACGGTGAGTTCGTTCCAAATTCCTGACCCACGTCAGTAGCCAATCAGGGGGAGGGGGATTGAATCATCTACGACGATGACCCGAGTGCGCTGGCGGACCATTGACCCCGTTCGGGGCCGCACGCAGCGGGACTCGGGTTGAAGCGCGAAGGAGGCGTCAAAGTTCAGCCAGTCGGGATAAGCTAATTTCCCTGGACCTGTTCCTCAAAGATCCGGGCAATATCCTGTTCCGTCACAGTGATTTCGCGGGTAAATCCAGTATGTGATCTCGTGTAAGAGACCTTGGCCGCTTTCGCGGGATCACGGTGGACCATTCTGGCCAGCACGGCCTTGTCTTCATCGGTCAGTTTTCCCACGGAGGGATCCCAGCTGGTCCGGGATTCGATCACCAGTGAGTCAACACGAGCGTCGTATTTTGTGTAGTCAGCCATGGGTTCTTGAACTGAGAGAAGTGTGAAGCGGTTCGTGAACGAAATGCGAACCGCAATCCAGAAATCATACCCCGAGAAAACCGGACAGGCAAAGCAACGGGAGACCTGGCTTTCATTGGAGCGGGTTTCCGTGTGGGGATGCTGCTTTGTGTCGCTGACCTTGTCTCGATACGATTGCTGCTGACGTCTAGCGAATTATGAGAGGACTGTTTTAATGGACTATCTGCGGCCGAATCTGTCTGGGCCGAGACTCGCACCGTTCCAGGCACCTCAGGGTGATCTGGCAATCATTGCAGGGTCGGGGAATCCCATTCTGGCGCAAACAATCGCCAACACATTGGGTGTCTCTCTGACCCCTGCAAGAGCTCACATCTTCAGTGAAGGAAATGTGTTCGTCCGCATCAAGGAGAACGTCCGGGGCAAAGACGTTTTCATCGTGCAGGGTTGTCACTTCCCGGTCAACGATAACTTCATGGAACTTTTGTTCTGGATCGATGCCGCGCGTCGCGCGAGTGCCCAGAACGTCACCGCAGTCATCCCGTTTTTCAGCTATGCACAAGGGGACAAGAAGGACGAGCCCCGCGTTTCGATCCGGGCCCGTGTCTGTGCCGATGCCATCGAAGCGGCAGGGGCCGATCGCGTACTGACGATGGACTTGCACAGTCCTCAAATTCAGGGCTTCTTCCGCGTCCCCGTCGACCATCTTTACGGTCGGACCGTGCTGGTTGATCACTTTAAGCAGCTCAACATTCCCGACCTGGTGGTGTGCAGTCCTGACGTTGGGTTTGCGAAAGGGGCCGCGGCGTACGCAGGGCTGCTGAATGCGCCGGTCGTCATTGGGAACAAGTATCGGGCGGACCACACAGAGACTGTGCAGATCGTGGAAGTGATCGGCAACGTCCAGGACAAGAACGTTTTTCTGGTCGATGACCTGACGATCACGGGCCGTTCACTGGTTGAAATGGCCAGAACGCTGAAAGCACGCGGTGCTCGTGATGTCTATGCTGCTGTGACGCACGGCGTACTGTCGGAAGGTGCGGCAGCACGGATCGCCGAAAGCGAAATCAAGAAGATGTTCATTACAGACACCATCGAAAATTCGTTCAGTCCATTGCCGGCGAATATCGAAGTGATTTCGGTTGCTCCCCTGATGGCGGCCGCCATCCGCTCGATCCACGACCGGACCAGCGTCAGCATGCTCTTCCCTGAGAAGTACGATTGATTTCCGGTCGTGCGTCGGACGTCTAATCTCGGTCTAACTCTTTAGGTTTCCACAGTCGCTGGAGACGTCCTTCGGGGTGAGACGATGATGGGAGATTGGAAAACTCGCTCCACTGGATCGGACCCAATTCGATCACCGCAATTGCGGCAGTGGGAAACTTGAGGTGCTCACCAGTGAGAAGGGTGAGAAACTCTTCAAAGCCGGGGTTATGCCCCAGCAACAGGACGGCCGGGAACAGTTCGGAAACCCGAGACAGCACTGCGGCTAATCCCGCCGGCTCTGCCTCGTAAAGTTCGTCCAGATAATGAACGGATAACGAAACGGGGGCGAGTTCTGCGAACGCGAGTTCCGCAGTCTCACGTGTCCGTCGAGACGACGAGGAGAGGACCAGGTCAGGGATGAGCTGTTCCTCCTTCATCAACCGCCCCATACGGACGGCCGCTTTACGTCCGCGATCATTCAGGGGGCGGTCCTGATCAGCGAGCTGTGGGTCGCCCCAACTCGACTTGGCGTGTCGAAACAGAAGCAGGGATTTTTTCTCGGTCATTGATGTCGATCCTGGAGAGGGGGTGGGCACCGCACATTGTCGGCGAAACGGACTCACTTTTCGAGAAACTTGCTTGAAAATAGGATTCGATCACTGGCCAGGAAGTCGACAGACGATAATATTTCAGACATCACGTCATAGGATTCATGTCAAAACGTCTTTCGAGATCAAGGGGGCAAGCAATGTCCGCTAAGCAGACATCTCGTTGGCTGAAAGTGACCAGTTCTGTTTCGTCCTCTCGTTCTGAAATTCCGGCAACGCCGCAGGGGAGCGTTGCACGTCGTTCGATCTCCATGCCTCGAATGCTGTGCTGGATGGTGACAGTCGTGATTCTGGTGGGGGCCAGTGTTTACGTCCGGGCAGAGATTCACCGCCGGATTGCGTATCTGGAGAAGCGACCGACAACGGGATTGACTCCTGCTGGAGGAACGTTGCTGATCGCCGGGGGAGGGCATCTGTCCGAGATGATTCGTCACCGCTTTATCGAATTAGCGGGTGGCACGAACTCACGGATTGTGGTGATCCCGGCGGAGGTGATCGATGACGAGGCGCGGGAGTCCTATCGACAGATGTGGCTGAAATATGAGGTCAAGAGTGTTGATGTCCTGCATACCACATTGCGTGCCACGGCCAATGATGTCTCGTTCTGCGAGGTCCTCTCTACCGCAACCGGAGTCTGGCTTGGGGGAGGTCAGCAGACATGGCTGGCCGACTGGTATGGCGGCACGCTTGTTGAAAGCCGGCTGAAAGAGGTGCTGTCCCGAAATGGCGTGATTGGGGGCACGTCGGCCGGGGCCGCGATTATGTCGGGGATCATGATTGCCGGAGGGCGAGGCACGCCGGTGATGGGACGTGGCTTCGACCTGATTCCGGGTGCGGTGATCGATCAGCACTTTATCAAACGGAATCGAATCGGCCGGCTTTACCAGGTTCTGGAGCGACACCCTGATCTGATTGGATTTGGAATCGATGAAGAGACCGCACTGCAATATGCCATCAAAACGGGGAGTTTTCAGGTTCTCGGCCAGTCGTGTGTTGTGGCGTGTGTGCTGGACGCGGGAAACGAAAAGTCTGGTAAATTTCGCCTGCAGTTCATGAATCCTGGTGATGAGTTTGATATCGAGCGACTTCGTCGTGGCGACCAGATTCAACCTGCGTTCAGCCCGTTCGAGGAAGTTCTATTTGGAGAATAAAAAAGGTCCGTCTCCGATGGGATCGGAGACGGACCTCAGGTCTTGTCACTTCGAACGTGAGACGTTGGACTTATTGCTTACGTGGGGCTTTCGCGGGAGCCGCTGCAGCGGTTGGCTTGGCCTGGGTTCCACTGGCTGGCTGAACTCCGCCGCCGATCGGACCGGTCGCCGCTGCGTTACGTTCAGGACGGTTCGAGGTCTGAGTCAGGTAGTTGTCGACGATGGTTTCTTTCTTCAGCTTTTCGAAGACCTTCGCCACCTGCATTTGAATCTTCGATTCCTTCAGCTCTTCGTAGAGGGTGTTACGAACTTCGTCGATTTCGGTGACGACAGGTTCCGTACGACCTTCGCACTTCAGGATGACGAACCGGCTGGGGGCCACTTCGATCACACCGGAAATTTCGCCTTCTTTGAGTCGGAAGGCGGCGTTTTCCAGCATTTCGTTGCCGTTGAACTTGGCGATTGGGGGGATCTGACCACCCAATGCGCGGCTGTTTGGATCGACGGACAACTTGGCGGCAAGTTCTTCAAAATCGTCTGGGTTCTTCTTGAGTTCATCCCAGCCCGCTTGAGCCCGACGCTGGTTGTCGAACATGATCATGCGTGCTTTGACGCGAGGACCATAGTTTCGCACGAAGGCTTCGTTCATGTCTTTGTCGTCGACTTCGACTTCTTCCCCAGCCAGCTTCTTCAAAGCGATCATCGGGAAGATCACGCTCTGACGGTACTGGAGCGGGCTGATGTTGCGTTCGGCCTGCAGCATTTGCAGCCATTGAGTCGGGTCGAGGTTGAAGCGGGTCGCGATCCGTTTGATCTCGTCGGTGATTTCCTGCTCACTGACGGTGATTTCGTGGGCTTCGCAGGCCTGCTGGATGATCAGGCGATGGATCAGGTCGTCGAGGACTTCGCGGCCATGGCGTTTGACGCACTCTTCGGCGACGGTGTCATAGGTGATGGTATCTTTGTCGACCTTGGCAAGAACTTCAGGCTTCTTGGCCGTGTTGCCGACGCGAGCCTGACCGGCTGGCGGGTCTGTGGCTGCCATCGATGCGGGGCTGCGGACGTATTGCATCAACATGCCAGCAGACAGTACGGCAGCGACCGAGCCGCCGAATACCCACATCAACCGTCCTTTGGTCTGGCCTTTGGAATTAGGCACGGACAGGTGATTCCCTTCACCCATGATCTGTCTCCGAATCGGAAGTGACACCGAACTGTAAGGCGAGCCCAAATGGGCACCGACGTCCCTGGCGGCGGCGGGTTATAGGAATCGGCAAAAAATGCGTCAAGACGGCTTCCAGCGGTCCTGGAAAATAAAATGCGTTCTCCTGCCACCCCATGATTGCCCCGTTTTCGGCTTATTTTGCCGTATATTCAGGGTTCCAGATCGTTGCCGCGATGTATCGATCGCTGAGCGGCTGATCGTGAAAATAGTAGATTGTCACAATTTTTCCGTCGGGACGCTGCACGCTGACCGGGTATCCAAAGTCGCGTCCTCCCCCGTTGTTGTGCAGGATCAGGATGTTTCCCCAAGTCTTGCCACCATCGTTACTCAGGCGAGCCCGCATCTGAAATGGCTCTGCCCGATACCCGTACGCCAGGCTCAGGCGGCCGTCGGACAACTTGATCAGGCTGGGGGGATTCCCTTCACCGGTATCCGCGACGGGATGATCATCTACTTTCCAGGTTTTGCCATCGTCGAGCGAACGATAAGCATCAAGCCAACTTCGCTTTCCTTCGCGACAGCGAATGACGACCAGCAGTTCGGATTCGCCGAGGCGGACCGCCGAAGGCATGATCGAATACCCTTTCGGTTCCGGCCCGATCCACGCCACGAAGTTCCATGTCTTACCCCCATCAGTCGTCCGTGCACACAAGGGGCGGCCTTCACGACCATTCTCTTTGGCGGCGGTAAGGAACACCAGACAGTCGTGCGGGCCGTTGACGATGTAGTTTGTGCGAGGGGCAAGCTTGAGCTTTCTTCCCTGATCATCGGCCACATCGAGGCGGAACGGTCCCTGCCAGGTCTTGCCACGATCGTTTGAATACGAGAACCGTGATTCGTCACCATGATGGTCGAGCATGCGAAACGTGATCACAAAGTCGGGATGCTGAAAATTGATTCCTCCCGGGCAATCCTGCCACGGCTTCTCTTTCAGTCCCGGAGGGGTAATCCCGTGAAGACCTTTACCAACGGGGATGAGAGCCCCTTGCTTCGAGGGGTTTTCCAGTGACCAGGTTTCTCCGCCATCGAGGCTGCGGGCGAACAGATGTTCTTCCGGACGCTCGCGATCAATGGCGTGAACGCCGGGACCGTTGTCTTTGGAATACCCCGCGGAAAAGCCGACGAGGATCTCATTACCCCAGGACCAGATTCCATGATTGGCTGGCCAGCCGCCGAACCGACCAGGTTCCGCGTATACGTTGACTCGCACTGCCTCGGCGGGTTGCAGCGGAACCGATTCTGCCTGCTGTGCATCTACGCAGCGGACGCTTGTCATCAGCAGCAGACCGCTCACAAATCGCAGCCAGGTCGTACTCATTCGTTGCCTCGTCAAACTCATAAAAGCCAGCTCTCATCAGGGAGTGAAATCGTCCTCATTCGTAAAATCATCCGATCAGAATACGACCTGGGCCGGGTTGATTGCCTGATACTTTCCTTTGCTTGCGGTGATCTCGAAGGCTTCGGGAACGGCTTCAATGCCGTGCAGGACGTGAGTAATTGTGTGTTCGAGTCGGACACGGCCCGAGGCGACCAACTGAACCGTGTGCCGCAAGTGTTCTCGCGTGCTGATGTCGGGGAACAGGTATCGCAGGCTTCGCTCGCGGAAGAGATCAATTGGCAGCATGACAGAGCCGCCAAACCACGAGACGCCGATAATTTTTCCTCCTGAACGGACTGAAACCAGGGCGTCCAGCAAGGTCTGGTGTCCCGCGAGTCCCTGCCTAGGGCTGCCACCGGCACATTCGAAGACCACATCCGCCCCGTTGCCTCCCGTCAGTTCTCGAATCGTCGACACCACATCGCAGGTCCTTGCGTTGAGTGCGTGATCGGCTCCGAGTTCTCGAGATGCGGCACAGGCTTCCTCCCGGACGTCGACGGTAATAATTTGACCGGCACCACTGATTCGCGCGATCTGCAGGCACTCCAGTCCCATGCTTCCCTGTCCGAAGATCACAACGGTGTCGGCGATCTGGATCTGGGCTGTTTCGACAGCGGCAACGCTGTCGCTGAGCGATTGCAGACATGCTGCGACGCTATCCGAAATTCGATCATCGACTTTGACCAGAGCAATTTCGGGAAGTAGTGCCAACTCACTGAAACATCCCGGCTGATCGAAACCGATGACGGGACCTTGTCGGCAGAGAGTGCTGCGCTCGTTCCGGCACAACGGACAGTTTCCGCAGGGAAGCTTGGCGCGGGCTGCAACGCGATCACCGACGGAGTAACCGCTGACTCCTTCGCCCACTTCGACGATCCGGGCGCAAAACTCGTGGCCGAAGAGTTGGATAGGGGCCTCTGCATCCAGCCTGGCTTTCACGCGGTCGTAGGCCAGTGTTGGAATACCAAACGCAAGCTGCGCTTCGGTCACGCTCGGTTGTACGCAAAGTGGTTTAACGACGACGTGACCGGGCTGACAAACAGGCTCCGGGATATCGTCCAGACGCAGATCTCCGAAGCCATAAAATCGCCACGCCTTCATGGAGTTACTCCTGCCAGTCGTTCGAATTTCTGCAACGTGTGGTAGCGGCCGGTGGAAGGATACTGACGTCCATTCGCCGACCAGACAACTTCAGCGATGTACAAACTTCCGTTTTTATCGAGCCACAGATCGTGCGGAGCGAAGAAGTCGCCCGCTTCCTGTGGTCTTTCACCACCGCCAAATCGGGAAAGGAGATGGCCGGACGAGTCGAAAATACTGAGACGGCCACCGGGTGAATCCGCTGCAGGAGCCGTTGTGCCCGGCCACATCCCGGCGCGATAACCCAGTTCAGCCACGTAGACCAGGCCCTCCTGATCGATCACCATTTCGCACGGGCGGGCAATATCGGTCCATTCGCTAAGGAATTTTCCTTCGGGTGAGAAGAGCTGCAAGCGACTGTTCTCGCGATCCGCGACGTAAACGACCCCATTTCGGTCGACGGTAATCCCATGCGGAACATGGAACTGACCCGGGCCTGATCCCGGTTCTCCCCAGGAGAACTGCAGTGTCCCGTCGGGCGAGAACTTATGAATTCGCGCGTTGCCGTAGCCATCCGCAACGTACCAGTCGCCATTGGGGGCCACTGCAAGATTCGTCGGGAAATGGAAGGGAGGGCCCGCGTAGCGGATCGTGCGATAGTCGATTGAGGTTGCGCCGGTATCTGATGGCTTCCCGCTTGTTCCCAAGGTGAGAACGTGACGGCCCTCTGCCGTGAACTTGTGGATGGTGTGGTCCAGGTCGTCGGTGCAATACACGGAATCATCGGGGCCGATCCAGATGCCGTGGGGGCGGTTGAAGAGACCTTCTCCCCACGAGAAGAGCAGATTTCCATCGGGATCGAAGACGGCGACAGGATGGTCACTTCGATTGAAGACGAAGACACGATCCTTTGAGTCTGTTGCGACGCCTGTGACTTCCCAGACATGCCAGTCGACGGGCCACTTCGCCCAATCCGCGATTGCCCGATATGTGAAGCCGCCGGATGTGATGATTTTAGATTCAGAAGGAGTCATGGAGCCGTGCCGTATGTGAGAAAAGCGAACGTGAGGAGCAGGCCAACAGGGTTGTGCGGAGCGTCGGACGTTGCAAGTGGCCACGATGTGGACTGACGCCCCGATCAGAGAGACGACGGTGATGGAAGTCGGCCTGCTAATGAGTTTTGGAACCGTGAGCGAGTGGCGAGATGTTCCCGCTCGCGCCGAGATTCGTCCACGGTTTCAGATTCCGCAGAGAGGGGCGGTTTGATCTCGCAGGTTGTCGAACGTCATTTCGAGGTTGAAACATCGAGCGCACACCTTTTTTGAAAGTATGTGACTTTGACCAGATTTACCGGAGGGACCAAAGTTACCGGAGGCGAACGCGGGTTCGCTGGTTGAGGTATTCCACCAGATCGTCACCCAAATTTCCGCTGGTGTCCACCGATACGCATTCAATCGCATTCCGTCGGCAGAGGTCTTCGAAGGCGGCCTCATAGCGATGGAGCGACGCGAGATATCCATTGCGGATGTCCTCAGTCTGCGTCAGATACTCTGCAGTCTCTTCCATTCCGAGAAACTTCACCATTCCCTCAAACTGGAATGTCCTTTCGTGAGGATGCAGGATGTGAAACAGCACGATCTCGTGTCGGTTGTATTTCATCCGCTGTAACACGGTTTCCAGCGCCGTGAGATCCGTAAAAAAATCACTGAAGATCATGACGATCTCACGGCGTCCCATCCGGCCAGTCAGGTCCGTCAGACAGTCAACCATGTTCGTCTTTTCGACGGGCGAGATCCGGTCGAGGTGTTGGATGATCCGGTGAATCTGTGCCAAGGTGTTTCCCGGAGGGACATAACCTTGAATGCGATTATCGAAGGTGGTGAGGGAAACTTTGTCGTTCTGTGCAACAATGGAATAGGCTAAGGTCGTGGCGGCTTGGGCTGCACAAAACAACTTCTGCTCATTCCCGGCTCCGTACCGCATCGACGCACTGATATCGAGCACGAGGTGGCAGACAAAGTTCGTTTCCATCTCGTATTGTTTGATCGAAAGACGGTCTCGCTTGTAGTAGAGCCGCCAATCAATGTGCCGTGGATCGTCTCCGACGATGTAATCCCGGTGCCCGGCAAATTCGACTGCAAAGCCGCTGAGGGGGGACTTGTGAGCCCCCGCCAGGTTCCCCATTACCAGTCCGTGCGGTTCCAGTGGTCGATCAGCAACGCGTCTGAGAATCTCGGGATTCAGGTACCGGGAAAGCACGCTCTGCGTCATCGTCTCTCACTTTTTCTTGCAGGTGTTCTGAAACGCAGGGCGTTGACACAAGGAGCGGGCACAGGCTTCGAATTGGGCAGGGGGGCTGATGCAGGTTGATTTGACGGCCGTTGAATACCGATGAGTCAGATCGATCAGAAGGGAAACAGCTCCGCATTCAGGTTCATCATATTCCTCAATCGAGATCCCTGATCTCGTACTCGGTGCGACGGGGCTGAGCATGTCCCGGGGACCCCATTGTGCTGATTCGAGTTCCCACTCACAACGATTGCGCATGCGAACTGGAAATCGTCGATGGCTTGAAGTGACATCCGGTGCGAGAACCTGCGAGCTCCGGTGAAGAACAGACGACGGCGAAGAACGGACGGTTCCGATGATCGAAGTGGGCTTAGGTCGTGTGGAAACGTCAGACCCGTTTCACGTTCATGATTGCTTGCCGATTCCGGGAGACGGGGAATCAAAACTGTCCAGGCGCCCGATCAGTCAGAAATGTTTCGGCTGTTTTTTGTTTTGTTGAAGTCTGAAGCGACACAGATCGGATGTGCAGGAATGGAGACGTCTTGCTGCCTGCTGGTGAATCAGGCCACGTTCCTCGCATTCGATGTGTGTCGTTCTGCGCGGCTGGGGACGATTGGCGCCAGATTCTAAGACTGCCCGATTCGCACGTTCATCGCTTGAGGTTGTTGATGTGTCGTATCTTCTGTCATCCCGCCCCTTCTTTCCGCAAAGCCCCGACAAGGGATAATACAGGAAGATTTGTCTGGTCATTCCACAACCGAAGTACGGGCTGATACACGTTCGGAAAGGGGAATGTATGAGGCGATTGGGCTTCATTCTCGTTGCGATTCTTTCGATGATCAGACATACTCGATGCGTAACTGCTACTGCTGAACTCCCGCTGGTGTTTCCCGCCATGAAAAATCTCAGCCTTGCCCTCGCGATCCTGTTCGCTTCCTGGCCCGTTCTGCGAGCTGCAGAGACTCCCGGCGAAGTGTTGTTTGAACCGCACATTCGCCCCATTCTGAAGTCGTTTTGCTTCCATTGTCACGGCGAAGAAGAAACCGTCGAAGGGAAGCTCGATCTTCGTCTGGCGCGACTGATGATGAGCGGCGGAGAAGGGGGCCCGGCGATCGTGCCGGGGAACGCCGAAAAGAGTTTGCTGCTTGAGAGAATTCGATCCGGGGAAATGCCGCCGGGCGAGAAAAAATTGACACCCGAACAAGTGAATCTCATCACACGCTGGGTTGCGGGAGGAGCCAAAACGGCTCGTCCGGAACCGGAAAAGCCTCTGGAAGGGGACTTCACTGATGAAGAGCGGGCATTCTGGTCAGTCCAGCCGATCCGCAAACCTTCTGTCCCTGCAGTCCAGCATACTGAGCAGGTCCGCTCGCCCATCGATCAGTTTCTGCTGGCAGTCCTGGAGTCCAAAGACTGGGACTTCTCGGAACCCGCAGATCGTTTGACGCTGGTTCGCCGGCTCTCCTTCGACTTGCACGGATTGCCTCCTTCTCCCGATACGGTGGAGCGTTTCGTTAATGACCCGGCGCCCGACGCAGTCGAACGTTTGACCGACGAACTGCTGGCCTCGCCCCGTTACGGTGAACGCTGGGGTCGACATTGGCTGGATGT
>NZ_DASWWZ010000005.1:0-2464 GCF_036405755.1 Schlesneria sp. | reverse complement strand
GTTGCCCCCGGCGCAGACGACGGAGTGCCACTCCCTCGTCGCATTCACCGCCGTTGTACTGATCGCCGTTATAAAAATGCTGGTCATCAGACGGGAGCGAAATGCTGTTCGAGACCAGACATCTCAACAATTCGCGCTTTCCGGGGTCAAATCAGGAATGCGCGTTCGAATCGCGAAATCTCGCAACAGACTGCGGCGACTTGCAGAGGCGCATGGCAACCCGTTGTGGCGCACTCTTCACGAGTCAGCTTGTAGCGGAGTGAAAATCCGGCGGGACGGATTCACGAAGGCCCAGCACAGTGCCCCCACCAGATATGTCGCAGCGAACAGAATCAGGACGAGATTCCAGTCCTCGGTTTGCTGGAACAGTTCGCCGACGATGATCGGGCAAACCGCCACTGCCAGATTGCCCGCCATGTTGACTGTACCCAGTGTTTGTGCAACGCGCGCTCCACCGATATCAATCACGGCCGCCCCCATCGCCGGACCAGCGAACGACCCGCAGAAGACCGCGACGGCCAGTAACATCAACGCCGCAGTCATGTCCTGCACATACCAGCTTCCCAGAATGAGCAATCCACATATTCCCAGTGAATACGCCCCGATTCCACTTCGGCTGAGCCAGAGACTTCCGGTCCGTTTCCAGACCCAGTCAACGAGAAGTCCGCCGAGCAGGCTCCCACCCAATGCTCCGGCAAAAACGATTCCCTGCATGTAGCCTGACTGCGCGATGGACACACCCCGGGTTTGCTGCAGAAAGGTCGGAAACCAGCTCGCGAAGAACATATAGCCTGCCGCACGGCAAATCTGTTGACCGCAAATCAGCAACAGGCCCAGGTGACTGAACATCGCCAGCCAGTTCGTTCGGTCTGCTTCATTCTCCTGCCGAGAGACATCGTCAGGAGAGACATTCGCGCTAATGAGTTCCCGCTCCGCAGAGTTAACGCCGGCGCAGCCCTCAGGACGATCCCGGAATCGAATGAAGAAGATCAAGGCCCAGACAAAACCGGGTAGAGCGAAGAGAATGAAGACACTTCTCCACGTCATCACCTCCATCCACGTCATCACCTTCACCTCCAGCAGTCGCCCCGTAAGGACGCTGGCCGCGATGGCGCCGACTTGCATTCCTACCGCCAGCAGACCGCACCCGAGCGATCGCTGCGACATCGGCATCCAGTACTTAATGGAATTGATCGAAGCAGGAAAAAAACCCGCTTGGGCAATTCCCATCACCATTTGAGCGACAATCAACAATGCAAAACTGGAAGAGAGGGCGGTGCCGAACATGGCCGCTGACCAGGCGACCGCAAAGCAGGTCATCGCCAGTCGCGTACCAAACCGATACGAGAACGATCCGGTCGGAATTTGAAACAGGGCATACGTCCAGAAGAAAGCCCCCATGAACTGGCCAGATTCCGCCAGGGTTAATCCCAGATCATCCCGGATACGGCTCTCTGCCACGCCAATCGAATTTCGGCACAAATAGGCCAGCCCGCTGGCCGTCGCTAGCCAGCCAATCGCCCGGTAGCGAACGGCCGTTGCACGCAGACTCCCGTCCCACACGATCTCTGATGAAGAGGAAAGTTCCTGGGTGGGTCGCTGGAACGTGGGATCTTCCAACGACTCGACTTGTCCAACCGATGTCTGATCGTCATCGAACGTTTTCATCGTCGAGTCCTCCCACGTATGGTGCTGCGGGTTTGTTGGTCGCCACTTATCGAATCGTGGCCTGCAGCCTCAGAAACAGTCGATCCACCTCGGCCTGAGTTTCGGGATCGAGTTCCCAGCCAACCGGTTGCCGTTGAACAGTGTTGGGAAAAATTCCCCGTTTCTTCATCAGGTACTTTTCGATCGACAGGAATCCATCCAGTCCGGCAGAGAGTTGCAACGCGACGAGTCCGCAAATCGGCAATGAGAGCTGATAGATCCGCTCTTCATCTCCGGCTTCGAGCGCTCGCCAGAGGGAGATCACACCATCCAGCAGATCCGTACCGGGCATCGTTCCCTGAATGCCGCGACGGTAACAGTCGACCAGAGTGATGCCCCCCGACCCTTCGAAGATCTTTGCCTGCCCCTTGGTCGCATCGCGCAATCGAGACAAATTCGGGCCCAGTGGGTGCGCCTCTGGCTTGAAAAAGATCCGTTCAGGGCCGAACCGATGAAGCAGTTCCAGATAGACATCCAGCGAAATGGCAGCTCCCACATAACCGGAGGCATCCTGGACAATCAGCGGAATCGAAACTCGTTCGGCAATCGCCCCGAAGTAGTCGCGTGTCTTGAAAGCAGGCAACCGGGTGGCGATGGGTGGGATTGCCATCACGGCGCTGGCTCCATGGCGGGCAGCATGCTCTGCCAGTTGGCACGCTTCGCCCGTGCTCTCGGCCCCGACGCTGATCACCGAGAATCCGCGACCCTGCGCACGGCGGCAGACGAATTCCGCCAGCTCACGTCGCAGTTCCATCGG
>NZ_DASWWZ010000004.1:0-3735 GCF_036405755.1 Schlesneria sp. | reverse complement strand
TGAGAATCGCAGGCCACAAGGATTGACCAATCTGGCGGCAATCAACGACCCGAATGCAGCACCTGCCGTCATGAAATTCCTGTCAACGGACCCACGAATTGATATTCGCGAACTGGCAGTAAAAATTCTGGTGCGGACCTCTGGCCCCAAGGCCACAACCGGTCTCGTCAAAATTGCCCTGTTCGATGAATCACTGGTCATTCGAACTCAGGCCCTGGACGGGATCGGACATGACTACGCTGAACGGGCTCAGAATGCATTCGTCAAGGCGTTGAAACACGAATCCAACGCGATTGTCTGTCGTGCTGCGAACGCACTGGGCCAGATTGGGGACAAGAGCAGTATCGCGCCCTTGATCGAAGCACTCATCACTGTGCATCACTATCAGGTCGCCATGGATATCCCGAACAACCAGACCTACAGCTTCTCCACAGATGGCAATTTTTCGTCAAACACACCCGCAGTCCCTCCAGGGGTTATGGAAGCTGTCAGAGCAGGACGTTTGCTGCCACCGGTATTCGCTCAGTCACCTGATGCTCCGCAGCCGCTTAAAAAAATGGTGACTGTCCGCATCGAGCACAGCAATGTCGAGGCACTCACCGCATTAAGTAAATTGACTCAGCAAAACTTCGGCTTCGACAAACGAACCTGGAGCCTGTGGTGGTCGGCCGAAAAGAATGCCAGCGGGAAACTGAAGGGAAAAGGTTAAACGTCAGCAACGTCTGCCTAGGCATCGAGCACTCCCGGGACGATCTCATTCTCCGTTGCGACGCGACTGGGACTCTCGTCGACCAGGTCTGGCAGCGTCACCAGGCTGGCGACCCCACGGATCGTTCTGTTCGATTCGTCCGGCGAAACCGTTTCTCACGGAAAAGTCGTCAGAGTCCACACCTGCTTGCGGATTCTCGCCAGGTGAGAATCTTTCACCAAACGGCAAACTCTGCCGATGACGATATCTGCTGAAACAAACCGGATTGAAACTCCGCCCCGACTTCCTGTTGCGATGGGTGAAGATGTCATGGCTCGCGTTGCACTTTTGTTCATAACAACCAGCCTGTTTGCAGCCGTCTGGTCAGAGGATCAGACCCAGCAAAAAGCATCGGTCGAACGAATCACGAAAGCTGCGACCGTCCGACCGGCCGTCCGGGTTGCATCTTCAAACGGATCAAGAGGCGTGCGACGCGTCGCCGTTCCGCTTCCGGATCAGATCACGCCTGGGACGTATCTGGTGTCGGATCAATGGGGACGGACTCAGGTTCGTGAAGTGAGCGAAAGCGAAGCGATCATTCCACGGGGGATGACTGAAAGCCCCGTCACAAACCACTATCTCGTCGAACGAGGTTCGTTTCGGTGGCACTTTATTCGGATCGAGCAACCGCGAACGGATCTGGCCCATCGCGCTCACGCTGTCTCACTCCGCTGATCGAATTGCAGACGGTAGCCCGGTTTCTATGGATGAGTACTGCGGTCTCCATCCCAGTTCTTCGCGGATCTTGCGATTCGAGACGCGCTTGTTGATTCCCCCCGACCCCCGTGCTGCAGGCTGCGCCGAATCGAACACGGGTTCTGGTGCCCCTACGAGTCGTGCCAGGGTCGAAAAATACGTGGCTCGCGGAATCGGCTGATCATCAACCACGTTCCACACAGAGAAGTCGCCCCCTCCCTCCGCGCAGGCAATCACCGCATCGGCTGCGTCATCGACATGAATCAGATTGAGCCACGCATCACCACGTCCCGAAAACGGGACACCTGCCCGCAGTGATTCAATTCGCGAGAGCAAACGCCCGGGACCATAGATTCCGGCGAGACGCAAGATCTGTAGTCCAGAAAGACTTCCGGCAAAAAACTGGTCCCGGATGAGGTTCTCAGCGCGGAGACAGCGCTCCCCTCCGGCCAGTTCCGGCTGACAAAGGGAGTCCTCGTCCACCCATCCCCCGTCTGACTGACCGTAAACACTGGTGCTGGAAATATGAATAAACCGTGGACGCTGATTGTCGATCGCACGCAGGATGTTTGAGAGTGCGACGCAGGACACCTCTTCATGCGTTCGTCCTGACGAGCGATCGAAGCCAACAGCGTGCAAGACCAAATCGACTTCCGGAAGTTCCGAAAGAGTCGCCGGCTCGCAAATATCCGCCACCAGAGGCTGAATTGACTCACGCTGAAACGATTCCGCATTTGCAGCAAAACGCGTCACAGCAAACACCTGATGGCCTTTGGCGACCCAGCGTTTCGCAACTCGCTTCCCCAGATAGCCGCACCCGAAAATCAGGCATCGCATAAAGATAGCTCCTCGGGGATTCCGTCCCCAAATTCCTGTCATCAGGAAAACTGCTCAAATTCCCGCTAGAAAAACGACGGGTTTTCCGATGACGTAAATCCAGAAATGAGAATTCCCGCAGCCGATGCCGTTCGTCGTTCTGACAGAATTGCAGTTGTGGGCGGGCATCCTATAATCCGGAAGATGAATCACGAAGACTGAATTCCAGTTGACTTTCCGGTGAGCTGACGACCGAGCTGGAAAACTTCAGATGTTGTCTGAAGTCGTCGCTTGCTGTGTTAAAATTTGCGATCTCGGTGAATACCGCAGGGAGTGACAACGTGACGGACTCGAGCGTCCAGTCCCAGACTGGGCTGATTGATTGGCTGGGCTTGGGGTGGTTTTTTCGGCTGCTGTCCTCGTCGATCGGACAAAAGTTCGTGATGGGTCTGACGGGTTTGCTGCTGTGCGGCTTTCTTGCCGCACATCTGGCAGGTAACCTGCTGCTGTTTGTCGGCCCGAAAGCATTCAATGAGTATGCCCATAAGCTGCACGAGCAGTGGGAACTGTTGATTGTCGCAGAAACAGGTCTCCTGATTCTGTTTTTAGCCCACATCTACCTGGCCATCACGACGACGATTGGCAACTACAAAGCCCGTCGCGAGAGCTACGTCCTCAAGCAATCGAAGATTCCCCATCGCATCATCGGGGCGAACAGCTGGATGTTCGCATCAGGCGCTGTGGTATTGGGCTTTGTCATCCTCCACCTGATTGATCTGCGGTTGGGAATGCGAGGAAGCATCAGCTACCTGCCTGAATCCGATCCCGAAGCGCCGTTCAAAAACACAATTGCCGCGCTGAGTGATCCCGTCAGTCGCGTCGTCTACTTTGTGGGCGCGATTGTTTTGGGTGTTCACTTGTCGCACGGATTCGCCAGCGCGTTTCAGTCACTCGGCCTGAATCACCCGAAGTACACTCCGCTGATTAAAATTATCGGAAAAGTCTTCGCCGTCGTGATTGCCGTTGGATTCGCAAGCCTCGCGGTCTTTGCACCGGGCATGTGGAAATAGGCCAGAATGTGCGAGCAGAGTCAGACACCCGAGGGGCGATGAACCTGTTCCACTGTGGCCGACGGCGGCCTATTTAGAGAATGTCGTGTATCAAAATGGATTTCCGCTCTCGTCACACAACCCGGTTAGGTGACGTTGACACTCGGGGAAATGCAAACCGACTGTCAGCAGGGCAAAAGTCATTCAATCTGTGGGCTTACGACATGCCATGTGCGTGTTCCGCCCAGTTAACGGTCGCAAGGGAAATAAGATGGTGACGGTCGCTGACACCCCATTGGACGGACGTTGTCCCGAGGGAGATATTGCCAGCCGCTGGGATCAGCGGAAACGTGATTTGAAGCTTGTTGCTCCGAACAATAAGCGAAAGTACACGATCATCGTCGTCGGCACCGGCCTGGCAGGTGG
>NZ_DASWWZ010000003.1:0-21595 GCF_036405755.1 Schlesneria sp. | reverse complement strand
CGAGTTGCGTTGACCTCTTCCGGGCGGCTGATCGGTGCCGTGTGCGGTGCGGTGTGCAGTAGATCACCATCCTCTGCGACGATCTTGTGGATCGCTTCCGAGAACGCATCCAGCGTCGCCTTCGATTCCGTTTCCGTCGGCTCAAACATCATCGCATGGGGCACGACGAGCGGGAAATAGACTGTCGGAGGATGGAATCCGTGATCCAGCAATCGCTTGGCAATGTCCATCGCCGAAATGCCACGCTCTTTGGCCAGCTTGTCTGCGGAAGCCACAAATTCATGCAGACAGTGCTCGCCATGCGCCGACGGCAGGATATCTGAAAGCAGTTCTTTCAGATAATTTGCATTCAGGATCGCCAGCTCGGCAGCGGAACGAACCCCGGCAGCCCCCAGCGTCCTGAGATAGCAATATCCACGAACCAGAATTCCGACGTTCCCGAAGAAAGAACGAACCCGCCCGATCGTCTTCGCTGGCGTGGCCAGTTCATAACGCTGCTCGTCGGAAGAGCTTTCCCGTGCCCGCACAACCGGCCCCGGCAGATAATCAGCAAGGAAGTCACGCACACAAATGGGTCCCGAGCCCGGTCCACCCGCTCCGTGCGGTCCGGTGAAGGTCTTGTGGACATTGTAGTGCATCATGTCGCCGCCAAAATCACCGGGACGGGTAATCCCCATGATGGCGTTCATGTTGGCTCCGTCGATGTAGACCAGTCCCCCCGCGTCGTGCACGATCTTCGCCGCTGCCGCGATCTCTTTTTCAAAGAGTCCCAGCGTGTTCGGGTTGGTCACCATGAAGACAGCCGTTTTGTCGTCCACGTGGCGTTTCAGTTCTTCCAGGTCGACAAAGCCACCCCGGTCGTCCGCTGCTCCGTTTGCCGAAACGGTCCCCTTCAGCTCGATACATTCAAAGCCTGCCATTGCCGCACTGGCGGGATTGGTACCGTGAGCACTCGCGGGAAAGATCACCTTGGTGCGGTGTTCGTTCCGGTCACGGAAATAAGCTGCCGCCACGAACAGAGCTGTCAACTCGCCATGGGCCCCCGCCGCAGGTTGCAGCGAGACGGCAGGCAGACCGGAAATCTCTGCCAGGATTTCCTGCATTTCGAACAAAAGCTGCAACATCCCCTGAATCTGACCGGCGGGTTGATGCGGATGAAGATCCACAATCCCGGGCAGATTCGAAAGTCGCTCATTCCGCTTGGGGTTGTACTTCATGGTACAGCTTCCCAGCGGGTAGAAGTGAGTGTCGACGGACATGTTGAGCGTCGACAGATTGACGAAGTGTCGCACGAGGTCCGGTTCAGCCAGTTCCGGCAGTGCAGGGGGGGCTGCCGCGTGGAACTCCGCAGGAATCAGATCTTCCAATGGCCAGTCAGGGACATCAGAAGGGGGAAATTCTGCACCCCGACGACCAGCATGGGAAAGTTCAGAGAGCAACTGTGTTGCTTGACGATTGCGCATTATTGAAAGCTTTCTTTCTCCTGCTTTCCGCAGGAAATCCGTTTGTGAATCCGTGATCAATTTGTACGTCGACCGACCACGAAATCGCAATTCACTCCGCTGGTGAAGCCGACTTCACTTCGGATTGTTCTACCCATCCAGATCAATTGATTTCACATGGTTCAACGGCGATTTCTGTGCGAGTCTCCGCACGGTTCGTCGGCGGTATCGCACGAATACCCATTCCGTCCCAATAAAATCAGAATCCACCCGAACCTCAACCTGTGATTTGTCGTCCTGTTCCCGCAAAACGTTGTTCACCAATACGCAGACGGTCTAGCGAGGATCGTCTCCCCAGCGTTTCGTGAGAGCATGTTTCACCCCCAGCTGGTCGCAGATTCGTGCGACGATGAAGTCAACCAGGTCAGAAATCGATTTGGGATCATGATAGAAACCCGGCATCGCTGGCAGGATCGTTGCTCCCGCTTCGGCCAGAACTTTCATATTCCCCAGGGCGATCGCGCTGAGGGGCGTTTCGCGGGGGACGAGGACGAGTTTGCGCCGTTCTTTCAGGTGAACGTCGGCGGCACGATGAATCAGGTTTTGTGACTGCCCCGTAGCGACGCTGGACAAAGTCCCCATGGAACAGGGGCAGATCACCATTCCTGACGTCAGGAAAGAACCACTGGCGATTCCTGCCGAGTAGTCCCGGTAATGATGATAGATAATTTTTCCCGGGGGAATCTCATCTTCAGGGGAAACGGAACTTGAGGCGATCCCCGCAACGGGACCGGTTTTCAGGGGCTGCAAGAACACGTCGCAACTCGATGGCCCCTGAGGAGCCAATAAATCCGACGGATTAAAATTGTTGAGATCGAACGTCAGCCCGAGCTCTCGTTTGAAGACCTCAACTGCAGCCGGACTGATGGTGAGGTGGACGGTCTGTCCCGCTGCGACCAGAACATCAAGCAGACGCAGCGAGTAGACGGAACCGCTGGCTCCGGTGATCGCCACAACCAAATTTCTCATGAAAGTTCACCTTTGCCCGCAGAAGTACAAACGACCAGCCTGAAATACTCGAAAACCGACTGCGAGCGATAGCGTCGCGGTCACCCATCCCCCGTGAAATCGACGAATGCGAACTGCTGTTGACGCTCATCAATCGTTACGGATTGTTCATCCAATTCAACGGGCGACAAGGCGTCACTTGGAATCTCGTTCAATTGTGAGACCGAAAACTTGACCTTCTGCATACAGTTTTGTGATTTCGTTTCCCCCCTGTGGATAGGCCGAACTCCGCGTTTTGTTGAGGTTTGACGAATCCGATGAATGCGATTTGGGAATTCATCCAGCAGCAACTGGCCACGAACCAGTTATTCGGTGGCGGTCTGATCCTGATGGTCACCGGGGGGTTACTGGCTTACTTCCGGGAAGTTCCCGAACGCATCTGGCAGTGGCTGCGACGGTGCTGGCTACTGGAAATTGACATCCTCGACCGCGATCCTGCTTTCGAATGGATCGACAAGTGGCTGGCGCAGCACACCTATTCGCAGCATCGGGCTCGCAGCCTCACGGTGAAAACCGTCTCGGTGGACTACACCGAGCGACAGGCTGACCCCACGATGGATGCTCGTCCCCGGATCCTGTTTTCGCCCGCACCGGGTGAGCATATCTTCTTTTATCGGGGGCGACTGGTCATTCTGAACCGTGAACGGCCCAAGCCAGACGGGAACAATTCTCAGTCGCTGAGCGTTCGAGAATCCTTCTCGATTCACATCTTCAGCCGCGATCGAAATATCGCACGTCAACTTCTCGAGGACGCCCGCGATGTCGCGGTACCGGCAGGTGACAATCGACTGGCCATTCATCGCGCTTCGTACTCTTCCTGGGACGAACAGATGAAGCGACTCCCGCGTCCACCGGAATCGGTCGTGCTGCGCGCGGGCCTGATGGAAAGCCTGATCGACGATGTGCGCGATTTTCTGGGTCGCCGAAACTGGTATATCGAACGAGGCATCCCTTATCGCCGCGGATACCTGCTATATGGACCTCCGGGGACGGGTAAAAGTTCCGCCGTGCTGGCGATCGCGTCCGCATTGAAGATGGATATCGCAATCCTCAGCCTGGCAAACTCGTCACTCGACGATGACGACTTATGCCAATTGCTCTCAAACTGCCCCGTGAACTCGATTGTTCTGATTGAGGACATCGACTGCGTCTTTGTGGAGCGAAAGGCCACTGAGGACAAAGCCAACAAGCTGACCTTCAGCGGTTTGCTGAACGCCATCGACGGCGTCGCCGCCGGAGAAGGGCGGATCCTGTTCGCCACGACGAATCACATTGAACGGCTGGACCCCGCCTTGATCCGGCCCGGGCGCATCGACCGCAAGGAACTCATCGGCTACGCCAATCAGGAACAGCTCCGTCGACTGTTCGTCCGCTTTTTTGGAGACGATGATCCCTCCATGGCAGACTACTTTGCGGAAAGCCTCGTCGAAGGGACGCTCCCCATGTCCGCCGTGCAGACGTACCTGATCCAGCATGCCGACAGCGCTGACGACGCACTGCTGGACCTGGACGAACTGATCGCCGAAGGAGCCCGGCAAATCGATGAAGATACGTCCAGCGTCAAAGGATCGGAGATCCTCGCGGCAACGAATCCAGGCTGATGTCGAGAGGAGAAGTGGCGAAAAGACGAACGGTACTCGTCCCGTTCCGAGATATCCAAGGTGACAACGTCGTCGCAGATCCTCAGTTGAAACAGGTTCTCAGTTGAAGCAGATCGTGAGGTAAGAGAGCGAATCGACCTGATCTCGCCTCGGGCAGTTCGAAATCGGTCAACGGCGACCCACGGCGACCTAGTGTCTGGCGCTGCGGATCTGGGACACGTTTCGTTTCAGGGGAGCGCACAGTGACTGCGGGCGCTCCATCACCTCGAGTCATGATGCGGGGACCGCGCCGCGTCCAGCCCCACCCGAGCGACCCGACGTGCATCGCGGTCTGAGCCAGATCTCTTCCGTAAGTTCCCTTCACGAACGAGTCGACATCGCGGGTTTTGCAGTCGCTGATGACGCCGTAGGATTCCCCGATTGCAGTCGGCGTGATACGTTCGACCGGAAGACTTCTGAAACTCCTCATCCGTGACCTGTTCGCGACACGCTAAGTGCGAAAACTCTCTGAAGTTCTCTCGTGCTGAATTTTTTCCTTAACCCCTGGATGCTCGTTGGACTGGCAGGCGTGTTGCTGCCGGTGATCGCTCATCTATTGAGTCGAAAAAAATACGATGTCGTCGACTGGGGAGCGATGCAGTTTCTGGAGCTGGATCCCAGCGCAAAGCGCAAGATCCGGCTCGAAGAACTGCTACTGCTCATGCTTCGAATGAGCCTGATCGCGTTTGTCGCACTGGCGTTCGCTCGGCCGTGGGTCGGAAGCGGCTGGCTGATGGGATTGGCGGCAGTGGAATCTCGCGACATCATCCTGATTGTGGATCAATCCTACAGTCTGGGTTGGGAAAGTGACGGCGATGGCCAGTCGATCCATTCCCGTGCCATCCAGATGGGGCGGGAGATCCTTCAGGGTCTGACGCCCGGAGATGTCGTTCAAATCATCGAGGCGCGGGAACAACCGCTAGCCCTGCTTCCCCATTCGACACGGGATCATTATCTCGCAAAAGAAGCACTGAACGAGTTACTTCCTGCGTCAGGAACGGCCGATCTCGTGGCGGCCATACAAAAAGGAATCCAGTTGCTGGCCGCCAGTTCCAACCTGCGGCGAGAGATTATCGTTCTGACCGACCTCCAGGCGCGAGGCTGGAACAGCGCAGACACCGGCTTGTGGGCCAGGCTGGACGATAGCCTTCATCAATCCTCGATCGCTCCACGCATCTGGATCGTGGATGCCGCCGCGGGTGAGGAGATCACCGCGGCAAATTTCACGATTGAACGCCTGCAATTGCTGCGGGAGGTGGCCTTCGTCAACAGCCCCATCAATGTCACGACGAAGGTGAGGTATACGGGTGGAGAAGGGCCGGTCACCCGTCAGGTACACCTCGAAATCGATGGGGTGCGAGTCGACGAGAAAACCATTCAGGTCAAACTGCAGCCGGGGGGCGAAATGACCGTCGACTTCGAGCATCGGTTCGAAACGGTCGGCTCCCACGTCCTCAGTCTGGTACTGGATCATGACCCCCTGCCGGGCGACAACCGGGCCGAGGCGGTCGTCAATGTCAGGGAGGCGATTCCCGTGCTGCTCGTCGACGGTGATCGTCAACCCGACCCCACGCGATGTGAGACATATTTCGCTCAGGCCGCTTTTCTGGCGGGCGGAGCCGAGCACCCATGGATCATTCCAACCGTGATCGGGGCAGAGGAATTGACAATTGACCGCGTGAAGCCGTTTGGGATTGTGATTCTGGCCAACGTTCCCACCCTGGATGAATCACTGGTGGAAGGACTGAAGAAGTTTGTGGCCAGCGGACACACCGTGCTGGTCACGCTTGGAGACCGAATCCATCGCGAAGACTATCGCACGACCTTGTACGACGTCGGACTGGGGTTGCTGCCATGCCGGATCGAATCCATCGCGAACGAATCAGAGCAGCAGAAGCGCGGCGTGCGCATTCAAAACAGCCGCCTCGATCTTCCCTGGCTCAAACCGTTTCGCGCCGAGCGGGGGGGAACCCTGGCAGACGCCCGCTGGTCACGCTGGTGGCAGGTCACCCTCCCCGCGGCCCCCTTAATCCAACAGGGATCCCCCGATGCCCCCGTGCCATCCGATCAGCCCCCGCCCGACGAAGGAGAAGCACCCGATTCTGCAGAGACTCCGAACGTGGGGACCTCGATTACCGAGTTATCATTGACGACAGGCGATCCGTTGCTTGTGACACGCCGCAACGGGCGGGGAACCGTCGCCCTTCTGACCTCGTCGCTGGATGCCGACTGGAACACCCTGCCGGCGAAGCAGGATTACGTCCCTTTTCTGCACGAGCTACTGTTCTCATTGCTTTCACAGTCCGAGGGACGAAATGTGAATGTCGGCACTCCACTCATCCTGAACATCCCCGCAGGCCTGAATGTGGACGAGTATGAATTCCGTAATCCTGCTGACAAGGTGGTCCCCTTCGACAAGCTGACGGACCCCTTCCAGACTGCAGCGCGATTGCGTAATCCGATTGTTCCGGGAGTTTATCGGTTCACTCCCAAAGTCCCGAAACCACAGGAGCAATCGCTTTCTGAAGAGTTCGTGGTCAACGTCGACCGACAGGAATCCACTCTGACTCGACTGACAGATGGCGAGCGGGACACCCTCAGTGGCGACGATCGGATGAAATTCGTGGCGAGCGTTCCCGAACTGAGAAAACAGCTTCTGTCCGATGCGGCCCGCGCTGAAATCTGGTGGCTCATCCTTTATGTCTTCGTGGCAAGCCTGGGCATCGAAACCTGGCTCACGCGAAGAATGATACGGCCCCTGTAGCGGCGCTACTCGCGTTCCTGCGAGGTCTCCTTTGAGACGGATAGGTCCCGTGCTGCCACTCCGCTCTCCCTCAGCCACCTCTTCCATTGATTCCATTGACGTTCTGCTCTGCGATGAATGGCTTGTGCTGACATTGCTGCGCAAGAGAAGACGCACGGCAGAAATCAAATCTCAACAGGTTGTTCAGCCCATGCGCAGCCCCGCCCATCAGGTGCCGCGTTCCTGCGCTGCGATATCCATTTCCCTAACTGCTTTATTTTCAAAATCTTAAACACATCGCAAATCAGGAATCTGGAAGGCAAATCACAAATCAGCCCCGGTCGCTTGAAATTTTGAGATAAAAACCTGACATTATCTTTTGTTGCGACTGAGATTCAGTTTCAACTCTTCCCACCCACCACGCATCCTCTGCGGCGAAACGAAGCCCACCAGGAGAGAAGACCTTGCCATCAACGCCTGCCTCGAAGCACCGCGGATTTACGTTGATTGAACTGCTCGTCGTGATTGCCATTATCGCCGTGCTGATCGCCCTCCTTCTCCCCGCCGTTCAGCAGGCTCGTGAAGCGGCACGCCGGACGCAGTGCAAGAACAACCTGAAGCAGCTCGGACTGGCGATGCACAACTACCTGAGCACGCACAACGCGTTTCCACCCAACGGAGTCAGCAACTCGACCGGCTCGCAGACCTGGTCCGCTCAAGCCTTCCTGCTCCCGTACGTCGACGGCGGCAACCTCTACAACATCATCGACTTCAACGTCGGGTACGGCCAGGGAGTGAATGCTGCGAACAACATCAAAGCCATGCGAATCCCTGTGCTGCTTTGCCCATCAGACCCCAAGGATCGGCAGCGAGTCTCCTCGGCGGGGGCTCCTGAACACTATCCGCTCAGCTACGCCGTTGGACGGGGTGTCTACGAGACACATCGGCTGAACATGAGCTTCGATGGGGGAGCGGCGTTCGCCTACAATCGTTCAACACGCGAAAGCGATTTCACCGACGGGATGAGCAACACGGTGGGAATGTCAGAAGTCAAATGCTTCACTCCACGATTCCACGACAACTGCAGCCTGCCACCCACCGTTACCTTTGACGAGGACGACCTGGGGAGCATGCTGGGAACCAGCGGCTGGAGTACCGAAAACGGCCACACGGAATGGGTCTCGGGTAACACCATTCACACCGGTTTCACCACAACTTTTACACCCAACACCAAGGTGCTGCATGTTGTTGGCGGTGCCACCTATGACATTGATGCAACGAGCAAACGTGAAGCGGTCACGACACCTCCCTCCGGCTGCGACGGCTCAACCTTCGCTGTCGTCACCTCCCGCAGCTACCACGTTGGAACGGTCAACTCACTGTTGATGGACGGATCAACCCGCTCCATCAGCAGCAACATCGATCTCGGTGTCTGGCGAAACCTGGGCCAGCGAGCCGACGGCAACGTCGTTGGGGAATTCTGATCCCCGCCGAAAGAAACGAAGAACCAGAATCAGAAAAGTAAGTCCAGCCCCATGACACTCTTGTCATCGGACTGGACTACTTTCATTTCGCCACTTTTTCTCTACCCAATAGTGGACCTCAAGCAACTCGGCGTCGCACGAATCCGTTTAAGCTGTCGGTGCGGGGAACACAGCAGCAAACCTGCCGAGAACCACCGACGCGCGGAACCCACACTTCTTCTAATGCCGGTCGCTCGCGCCACGGGCAGCCTCCGCCGACAGGGCAGGGCCGATTACTTCGCATGTGCGGCGTCAGCCAGCGTCTTCGAAAACTCACCAATCTGCGCCAGCACCGCGTCGGTTTTCGCTGGGTTTTCCGCCAGTGATTCCAACATTCTCACGATGGCAGAACCGACGATGACACCATCGGCCTGTCCCCGCAAATGGTGAATCTGATCGGGAGCACTGATTCCGAAACCTACCGCCAAAGGGAGCGTGGTCTGGGTCTTCAGAGACTTCAGCATTTCCGCCAGATGAGGCGCCAGCTCCGTCCGGGCACCGGTCGTACCGGACACGGCGATACAGTACACGAAACCGGTAGCGTGCTTGAGGATCTTTGCAGCCCGTTCAACGGGTGTTGTGGGAGCCACCAGTTGAATCAGATCAAGCTGATGCGACGCCATCAGAGCCGCGAAGCCTGACGTTTCGTCGCCGGGCAGATCAGGCACAATCAATCCGGCAAACCCGGCTGCCTGAGCCTCTTCCACAAACTTTTCGACACCGTGCCGAAAAATGATGGCGTAAGAGACCATCCCCACCAGCGGCGCTGCGATCTCACGACTGACACCGGCGATCAACTCGAAAATTTCGCGCAGCTTGACTTTCCTGGCCAGCGCCCGAGTGTAAGAGGCCTGGATCACAGGACCATCAGCAATGGGGTCACTGTAGGGGAAGCCGACTTCAATCAGATCCGCCCCTGACGCAGCCAGCTGCTTCAGCAATCGACCGGTTGTTGCCAGATCCGGATCGCCGACGGCGATAAATGGCATAAAAGCCATCTTTTGTGACGCTTTCAGTGCAGAGAACGTGGCTGTAATGCGAGAGGCTTGCGGCACGATGATCTTTCAGCTGTTGAACGGATTGAACTGAGGTTATAACAACTTGAGGCGAGTCACGGCAGAAGTCGATAGACGAGAATCTTCATAAACTGGAAATCGGTTATCCACAACTCGACCAAATCAGTCGAACTTTCGTCCGTTGCATCTTTTCGCTCAGACGATAAACTGTACCCGATTTCATAGAGTGTGGAAAACTGAAGGATCGACCGCGTGACATGAACTCATGTCGTTGCCGTGACAGCGAATGTCAGCGTGCGGCCGATCGAAGGATGAAACTTAGGCAAGGTTGAGCTATGTCGATTACGAAAGAACGCAAGTCGGAAGTCATGCAGCAGTACCAGCGGTCTGATGCTGATACAGGGTCTCCAGAAGTTCAAGTTGCGGTTCTCTCACACCGCATCACTCAGCTTACCGAGCATTTCAAGCTGCACAACAAGGATCACGCTAGCCGTCGCGGTCTGCTGATGCTGGTCAGCAAGCGACGTCGCCTGCTGAAGTATCTCGAAGCAACCGATGCCAACCGCTATGCCGATGTGATCAAGAAGATCGGTCTGCGTAAGTAGGCAGACAGGCTGTGGGCATTTCCACGGCCTCATCGACGCTGATCCAGATTTTCGGACTTGGTCCGATCAACTTTCTATCTCGATTGTGAAGTCGCTCCACGCGCGGTTCGCTGCTGCGCGTGTGAGTTCGACCCGTCGAAGTGTTGGGGGAGTTGGAATTTGAATAAATCTTTGCAGGAACATTGCCGTGAAAGTTGTAGTAGAACGCGAATTTGCAGGTAGAACGATCAGTCTGACGACTGGCGAGATGGCCAAACAGGCAGCCGGAGCCGTTTTGGTCCAGTTTGGCGATACGGTTGTGTTTGTTGCGGCTCAGAATGGTCCTTCGCGACCTGGTACCGACTTCTTCCCGCTGACCTGCGACTATCGTGAACGATCGGCCGCGGCAGGGAAGTTCCCAGGTGGCTTCATCAAGCGAGAAGGTCGGCCAACCCAGAAAGAAATCCTGACCAGCCGACTCACCGATCGTCCCATTCGCCCCCTGTTCCCCGATGGGTACTTCGAAGAAGTGCAGGTGATGTCGAATGTGCTGTCGGTCGACTCTGAAAATGATCCCGACGTACTGTCGATTATCGGAGCGAGTGCAGCCCTGGGCCTCGCTCCGGTTCCATTTAATGGCCCGATTGCCGCCGTGCGAGTCGGCCTGATCGGCGAAGAACTGATCCTGATGCCGACTCGTACCCAGATGGTCGACAGCCGCCTTGACCTGATCGTCGCAGGCAGCAAGGACTCGGTCCTGATGATCGAAGGGTTCGCACAACAGTTGCCGGAAGCCGAAATGGCCGACGCAATCATGTTCGCTCACCGGGCCATCGTCGAACTCTGTGCGCTGCAGGACGAACTGAAGCAGAAGGTTGGTCGCGCTGACACCCCGACCCCGGAAGTTCCCGTCAACCCGTTTGACGCCGCTCTGCGCGATGCTGCTTACAATCGCCTGCGTGAAGCCAAAGTGGCCAGCGTCAAAGCAGACCGTCGCGGCGCGACGAAAGAACTCAAGGACGAACTTTTCAAGTCGTACTTCCCTGACGATGCCGCTACAACCGCCAACGGCTGGACCCGCGATCAGTTCAGCGCCGCCTTCGAAAACCTGCAGCACCGCGTCGTTCGCGATCTGATCCTTGAAGACAAGCGTCTCGACGGTCGCAGTTCTCAGGACTTGCGTGCCGTTTCCTGTCAGGTAGGCCTCCTGCCGATCGTTCACGGTTCAGCACTCTTTACCCGTGGTGAAACGCAGTCGCTGGCAACGATCACCTTGGGAACGATTCGCGACGCACAACGGGTCGAAGGATTGTTCGACGAAGTCCAGAAGCGGTTCATGCTGGACTACAACTTCCCGTCCTATTCGGTTGGTGAATGCCGTCCGATCCGTGGACCCGGTCGACGCGAAATCGGCCATGGTGCCCTGGCCGAGCGATCGGTGCAGTCGGTCATCCCATCGGAAGAGAAGTTCCCTTATACGATCCGCATCATCTCCGACATCATGGAATCGAACGGCAGCAGTTCGATGGCGTCGGTCTGTAGCGCCACGCTGTCGCTGATGGACGCCGGTGTCCCTATCACCCAGCCCGTCGCAGGGATCTCGATCGGTCTGGTCAAAGAGAAGGACAAGTACGTTCTGCTGACCGACATCATGGGTGACGAAGATCACCACGGTGATATGGACTTCAAGGTCGCCGGCACGCAGAAGGGGGTCACAGGGATCCAACTGGACCTCAAGATCGACGGCATCAATGAAGAAATCATCCGCGCGACGCTGGAACAGGCTCGCAAGGCCCGTATCGAGTTGCTCAAGACGATGTTGACTTCGATTCGTCGCCCTCGAGCCGAGATCTCGACGAACGCTCCTCGACTGCTCCGCACCAAGATCGATCCCGCCAAGATCGGCCTGCTGATTGGTCCCGGCGGCAAGACGATCCGCGCGATTCAGGAAGAAACCGGAGCCACAATCGATATCGCCGACGATGGGACGGTGATGATCGCCTGCTCGAAGAGCGACGGAGCAGAAGATGCTCTGGCACGCGTCGAAGCGATGACCGAAGAAATCAAGGTTGGTCGCATCTACAACGGAACCGTCAGTTCGGTCAAAGACTTCGGTGCGTTCATCGAAATCGCCCCCGGCAAAGACGGACTGTGTCACATCAGCGAACTGTCGACAGGCTATGTGAAGTCGGTCGATGAAATCTGCAAGGCAGGGGACAAGTTGCAGGTGAAGGTAATCGCCATCGATGACCAGAACCGCGTCAAGTTGTCTCGCAAAGCGGTGCTGATTGAGCAGGGTGAAGGCCAGGAAGAGGCTCCACCAAAGCCCGAATCGGAACCCGAAGACGCCGAAGACTAATCGTCGTTGAATTGATTCGAGACTCACCAGGCTTCTCACGAGGCCTGGTGAGTTGTTATTTTGGCGGAAGAATCGTCGCTCAGGTTCCTCATCAGGGAAGACTGCGGTGGCGACCGCATTCTAAAAAGCGAAAAAGCCCTTCCAGCCTCAGATACGCCGCGTTTGTGATGAGACGTGTGATGGATTCAACACAATCACCATGTGATCATCAGGACCTGGCTCGCGACCATGTGCGGTTGCAGACGCAGTACGCGGAAATCGCCTTGCTGGCAGGCGGGCTGGCTCACGAGATTCGAAACCCTCTTTCGACGATCGCACTCAATCTCGACCTGCTGTCAGAAGATCTCGCCGCCGGAGATTCACCGCGTGAGCGCAGGATCCTGCAGAAAGTCATCGCGGTCCGCAAGCAGTGCGTGAACCTCGAACGCCTTCTGAATGACTTTCTTCAGTTCGCCCGCGTCGGGGCTCTCGAACAACATCCGGCCGATCTGAATGCGATGGTCGAGGAATTCATCGAGTTCTATCAGCCACAGGCCAAAGACCTGGGGATCGAAATCAGTCCGCATCTGGCCGCGAACCTGCCGCAAGTCAACATTGACGCTCGCCTGTTTCGTCAGGTGTTGAACAATCTTTCCCGTAATGCACAGCAGGCCATGCCTCGCGGCGGCGTGCTGGAACTGCAGACGTACGAGCGGGACGGTCGGGTCATTCTGGAAATCATCGATAACGGCGAAGGGATGTCTCCCGAGACCCAGGCGAAAATGTTCGACACTTTCTACTCCACCAAGCGGGAAGGGAGTGGACTGGGATTACCGACCGTTCGGAAGATTGTCGAAGTCCACGGCGGAACCATTCATTGCGACAGCGAACCTCATCGTGGCACCCGATTCAGCATCAGCCTGCCAATCGCCGACAAAACGGAATGATTCCTCGGTAGTCCGGTCGCCTGCGACTGAACCGCGCTACCACCGACACTTCGATTCCGCCAAGTCTTCCGCCAAGTCTTCCGCCAAGTCTTCCGCCAAGCTTCTCTGCTGCAGGATCGTTCGATCATCCCTCCAAGCTCATCGGGAAGCCCCCAGCACTTGAGGGATCCGGCGTACAGTCCTGTGAAACACCGCGGGTCAAGGTGGCATTCTCGTGGTGAGGCAGTTTTCGTCATGGCAGGTGCCATCGACAAACGGTCTTCAAACCACATGAACACGAGGAAACCTGCAAAGTCTGACAATCAGGCGGCCGATAATGAGTCGTCTCATACACATCAATGAAGTCCTGTTCAAAAAGGAAAGAAATCTCGAGAAAGGTGTTGCATATTCCGAAGTCGTGACAGTATCCTCACTAACCTCATTCAGGAGTTCTCAGTGCGCCCCATCGACACGAGTCGCGAGCAGCTCAACGGTCGTCGGTCACGACGACTGGGATGCTTCGTTTTCTCGGTCATGGTGATGATCGGAATGTCGCTGGCGTCGCCAGCTTCGGTCGAGGCGACTTGTGGTGATTATTTATCTCATCACCACATGCATGATGCTGGAACTCTCGACCTGCACGATATTTTCGCTACGGGGATGCCCGAGCAGCAGGACTTCTGGGCCCATTTTCGCCCTGGCCAGTCGAACTCAAACAAGCCTTTCCCGCTTCGACGTTGCAACGGCCCTTCCTGTCAGCAGGCCCCTCTGGAATCACCGCTGTCAGTCCCCGTCGTAGCACCCGAACCACAAGATCGATGGGGCTGGATGTTCTCCATCCCTCTCCCGTCATCTGATCAGTCCAAGTTCCGAGCGGCGTTCTCAGAACCAGTCCGCTCCTTGACACTCTCGTTTCGCCTTGAGCGTCCTCCCAGGCGCTGAATCTTCCTTCTGCGGACGAGGTCTCTTCGTGTCATGAGAGAACGGACATTCCGGATCGTGAATCTCTACGATCATTGAAAGATCCTTCTCGGCAGACACTCCGAACAGCAGACTGCTTCGATTCCCGAAGCGGTTCCTGGCACAGGGTTTCACGCTGTGCCACGTCTCTGTGCTGTCTGGAAGAGCACCTGTACCCGATCATCTCGATGTCTGTACGTGCGAATTGAACTCTGTGAACTCCGCTATTGCGGTTTCGCTAGCTTCGCGCGTCCTTGCCCATCAATGCAACCGTCGATTTTTGACGGCCCGCGCTGATGTCGAATTGATTTGCAATCGACTTAGTATCGTACTCGCCAATAAGTCTTTTGTTTTTTGTCGTCTGTTGAATTTCTTGTATATTTTGTTTTCGGTCTTGGAGGATTTGTTTCATGTCTCTTCGTTCTGAGCTGCGACGTCGGGCCTTTACTTTGATCGAGCTACTGGTCGTCATCGCAATTATTGCTGTTTTGATCGCGCTCTTACTTCCTGCCGTCCAACAGGCACGGGAAGCGGCCCGGCGCACACAATGCAAAAACAACCTCAAGCAACTCGGTCTTGCCATGCACAATTACAGTGACACCTATGGGGGCTTTCCGATGGGAAAGAACACGACCGTTTCGGGTGTTTCGGCAACAAACCTGCCTGCTCAGGCTCGTATTCTTCCTTACATTGATCAGGCCAATCTGTACGCCCTGATCAACTTCAATGTCTCAGGCAACAATCCACTGAACGTTGTCGCCTACAACACGAACGTGTCGGCCTATCGTTGTCCATCGGATCCCGATTCGCTGCCCGGAGTCGTTGGAGGTCGAAACAACTACTATACCAACACCGGAACCAGCGTCTTGAATGGTATTCCGTCTCAAGCAGTGGGGGGCAACGGTTATGGATGGCCCTCACACAACGGCGTCATCTTCCAGGATAGTTTCATTCGGTTTGGTGACATCATCGACGGCACGAGTAACACGGCCCTGATGTCGGAACGCATGCTCGGAGACGGCAGCAACGGAGTCAGCACGCCTCGTACAGACACCTTCCAGCCCGGAACCTATCCCGAAAACGCGGATGAAGCATGGCAGTTGTGTCATAACTTCGACGTGAACGACCTGTCCAAGCAAGGAAAGTCGAACGGTGGGGTCCCCTGGTTGCAACCAGACCACACGACGACCTATTACTATCACATCATGGTTCCCAACGACCTTTCATGTATGTTCCCACCCGGCCGCATCGCCACCACGGCGAACAGTCGGCACGTGGGGGGCGTTCATCTTCTGCTTTGCGACGGGTCGGTCCGGTTTTCTTCGTCGAACGTCGATCTGCAGGTGTGGCGAGGCGTTGGTACCCGGAATGGAAGCGAAATCGCTTCTGATTTCTAATAGTCCTGAACGAACATCACTGCGCAGGAATCAGCTGCCAGACACGGAACAAACACGTGCCTGATGCCGGTACCTTGCGAAGGGGCGTCATGTCGCTCGCACAGCAAACAGCTTAGAAATCGAGCCCCTTGGGATTCGTTTTCTACGTTGCCTGACTCGAGCAGATATGAAGGCTGATCCCCGAGACGCTGGTGCTGTTCGTTTTGAATATTGGTTTGGCCTGACCCGGGAACTTCCGTCCCCAGGGGTGGTGTTTTTGAAGACGCCGGGGCAGTCCAATTCTGGAGATTCGTAACCCAGGGGACGAGGGCGATTCCAGGACCGAAGTGAGAGTCAAAGTCTCACCCGGCCTGAAACTCCCTGTAGCGCCATGTGGTCTCGAGTCATGACATCCTGCATTTTCAAATTTGGTGTTGCTTCTCAATGAAACTGTTTTCGTACGCTCCGTGGTTCATGACTTGTCTGTTACTGGTCGCCTTGAATGGCTGTTCCAGATCCGCGGGAAGTATTCCGGTGAATGAATCTGCCGCCACGCAGGCCTGTGAGGAATTCCTCGAGGCATGGAAAGAGGGCATGACTCCGGAGGATCTGGTTCCCAGGATCCACGGATCCGATTACGACTGGGCCTCGGGTTATAAGCTGATTGAATACGAACTTCTGCCAGAGGAAAAGAACAATGGCACCAGTCTGGAAATTTCAGCCAATCTGACGCTCGAAGACGGCAAAGGAAGCAAAAAGAAATCCATCGCAACCTATACCGTAGGGACTTCGCCCGCCGTGACAGTCATTCGAATCGAACCGCAGTAGCCCCTTCGAAAATCAGGGGTTCGACTGCTGATGAGCCCGACGAATGGCTGATGACGGGCTGGAGGACGGACCAGAAAGGCTTAACGAAATGAACCACGGTCATCTGCCCCATGAAACAGAGGAATATTACGAGGCGGAAACTGCCGTTTTACCGAGGTGCGGCAATGAGCTGGGAGGGATGCTTACTGCAACGGCATCCGAGACACATACAGCGGGGCAATCCACCACCACTCACTATTTTCAAAATGTCATTCCTGAGCTGGAGATCTATCACGCGGGGGAATTGACCGTACTGGGATTCGGTGGCCGCGAAATTGTGGACCAGTTGAACTTCGCTCAATGCTCCGAAGAATTCATGAATCTGGTCCGGGACTATCAATGCCAGACGCTGGCGCTGGACATGACGGGAGTACGACTGATCCCCAGCGGGTTGCTCGGAGTCCTCGTCACGGTTCACCTCCAGCAGATCGATATTCATCTGTTTAATCCCTCCCGGGATATTCGCGAGGTGCTCGAGATCACCAAACTCGATCGAGTCTGGCACCTGCATGAGATCGACGTTTAAACGACCGGAATGTTCCACCTGATTTTTCGGAATCAGACCACATGATGCGGAGCAGGAGCCTCATTGCGATTCGATGCATCCAGCGCGGTGGCTTTGCCATCGCGTATCTGGCTGTTTTTGTCATCGTCAATAACCACTCCGCGTTCGCCACCTGCGGCAGCTATCTGCTGTCGCAGGGCAGCCATCTCGCAAGCGATTCCCTGGACCTCGATCCGTTTGCAGAAGCCCCCGTCCGCGCCGCCCCCCCTGCGGACCAGCCGCGCTGTTCGGGACCGAACTGTCACCGACAGGATCCCCCACCACTCGCCCCCGGTCCACGACTGCTCATGCTGCGGGCAAATGGAGATGCCCTGATTGTTCAAAACGTCAGGTGGACCGAACTCCCGCAGCACGTCTTGCGCTGCCCCTCTGAGAACGACGTCCTGTCCTTGAATGAGTTGGCCGACCGTATCTACCGGCCCCCCAGAGCGCATGAACTGCATCCAAATCGCTGACTCCTTTTATTCGGCCAGATTCTCTTCTGGAGTCTTGCTCATGCACGTCATGCCAAACTCTTCTCATTTCAGAACGAAGTTCACGCGCATCCGCAGTGACTTCGAAAGGACACATCTATGCCACGTACAACTCCTAAATCACGGCGCATTGCCTTCACATTGATTGAACTGCTGGTGGTGATCGCCATTATTGCGGTCTTGATCGCACTCTTGTTGCCTGCGGTGCAACAAGCACGTGAGGCTGCCCGTCGGACGCAGTGTAAGAACAATCTCAAACAACTGGGCCTCGCCCTGCATAACTATCACGGCAGCCATAACTGTTTTCCCTTCGGTCAGGAAAACAGCGGGACCGCCCCCCGGGACAATTGCTGGTCGGCAATCAGCCAGCTCTTGCCCTACTTCGACCAGGCAAACGTCTACAACATGATTAACTTTTCCACAGGGGTCAGCGACCCTGTGAATGCGATTCCACGGGCGATCGAACTACCGGGATTGCGCTGTCCGAGCGACCCACAGCAGAATCTGAGCGGGCAGGGGGGAGGAACAAGCTACTTCGCCAACAAAGGGAACGGAGTCATCTGGACTGCGCCGACAGGACCGAATGCCGCTTTTCCCGCTCAGAACGGCGTCATGTATTTCCAAAGTTCCGTTCGCATGGCCGACATCACGGATGGCACCAGCAACACAGCCTCATTCAGTGAACGTATCATGGCAGATGGGAATAATGGCATGGTCAGCCCTGTCGCGGACGTCTTCTTCAGCCCCGCCTCGCCCGCTAGTGCTGATGAGGCGGTTGAGATCTGTAACGCTCTCGACATCACCAATCTCGCCAATCAGTTTCCCCTGTTTATGGGGGCTCCGTGGATGAACGGGCAGCATACCTACCTCCACACGAATGTCCCGAACTCCCGCTCGTGCGGCTTCTTTCTCATCAACCGGGCGAGCATGCCTCCCAGCAGCCGCCACGTCGGAGGTGTCCATCTTCAACTGGCTGACGGATCGGTCCGGTTTGTGACCCAGAACATCGACCTTGCACTCTGGAGAGCGATTGGGTCGAGAAACGGGGGTGAACTGGTGGGCGATTTCTAACGATTCGCCGCGATGAACTTCGCCTCTGCGACAGCTTCGCCAAAGAACACTGCGGAATTATTCACACACAAAGTGCCTCCGCAGTGCAGAAAGCATCGACTTCACGGCACAGTCTGAACCTCAGGCAACGACCGCAGTTTCCCGTGCGAGCCGGTCGAGAGTCTGCACGTTCAGTCACGCTGCGTTGGATTCGATAGACCCGTTTGTCTTGTATTTAGCTCTGATGAGATCACTTCGACAGAATCTGAGTTTCACTTCAACCGAGAAGCTTTTATGCGCCATATGCGTTCTTTTTTCTATCAACGCCTGACGGCATCCCGTGGAATATGTCTGTCCGTGTCACTGTTCGGCCTTTTGGTTCTGTCCGGCTGCAGCGGTAAAAACGCACCCGTCAATGTGGATGTTGCACAGCAGACACTGACTTCGACACTGGAATTCTGGAAAGACGGAGAAACTCCAGAATCGGTTGCCGAACAGAAGCCGTCCATCATCGTCCAGGACATCGACTGGACCAGTGGAGCGAAGTTGATTGATTACGAAATTATTGACGACGGCAATCCCGTCGATGCCAATCTGATCGCAAAGGTCAAACTGAAGCTGCAGGCAACGGACGGCAAGGAAACAGAAAAAACGGTGACGTACGTTGTCGGGACCAGTCCGGTACTGACCGTTTTCCGCGACTTGATGAACTAACCAATAACTCACGATCCCGCGTCAGTCGTAAACGGTGATGCGTTCGACAGGGAACCTTTAACGCATCATGATCCACACGGCGACACCGAGCTTGATCGAACAATGACAGGATAGGATTATGAAGCATCTGCTAGCAGCGATCTCCAGGAGTTTCGTGATGGCATCCGCACTGACATCAGCGACGATCATTGCTGACGACAGCATCCCCTCGACCCCCACTCCTTCGTCAACCACGTTAACCGATTACAAAGTCGGTCCTGAACTTCAAAAGATTCCCGTCGAAGAGATTGAAAAGGCATACGAGGGGCGCACAGTCCCCGAAGCCATCCGGATGTATCTGGCCATCGTGAAAGGTTCCCGCATGGGAGCGGGAGAAGGATGGTTCGGTCCCGCACTGTCACGACACAACTGGGAATGGCTGGTAAAGCACTGCGGTGCGGAATCCGATACCGGGATCACTCAAGAACAGTTTTCCGGACCACCTTCCTGGTTCGCTCGACTCGACCGCAATCGCGATGGAAAGATCACCGCCGAAGATTTGAACTGGTCTGACCGTAACCCCTGGGTTCAGCAGGCCTATCTTATCAATCGCCTATTCAGGCGAATCGATCCGAATGGCGATGGAAAACTGTCACGTGAAGAGTGGCTGGCCTATTATGATCAGGTCTCACAGGGCAAAGACGAGATCACATCAGAAGAGCTGCGTGAGACGTGGCTCGCAGGGCTGACATCGGGATTCCTGCCGGGGGACGCCCCCACCCCTGAAATCCTTTTGAAAGGTCTTTTCACCGGAGAAGTCGGGTCACTGCAGGAAGGCCCTGGCCTGGATGAACAGGCTCCTGAATTTGCGTTGAAGACACATGATCAAAGTCAGACGGTCCGGCTCTCCGAGGTCATCGGCAAGAAACCGGTCGTACTCGTGTTCGGAAACTTTACCTGCGGACCGTTCCGCTCGATGTATTCCGGTGTCGAGGACATCTATCACCGTTTCAAAGACGATGCGGTCTTTCTTGGAGTCTACGTCCGCGAGGCTCATCCGACCGATGGCTGGAAGATGGAATCGAACGCCACCGTGGGTGTGAGTGTCGCTCAGCCGAAGTCCTATTCCGAGCGGACGGCGGTCGCGACACAGTGCCATGCCCTGCTGAAACCTTCAATCCCGCTGGTCGTGGATGAAATCGAGGATCCTGCAGGGAACGCTTACAGCGGGATGCCTGCGCGGCTGTATGTGATCGATACAAAGGGCAAGGTCGCCTACAAGAGCGGGCGCGGCCCGTTCGGATTTAAGACGGGTGAGATGGAACAGGCCCTGATCATGACACTGCTGGACCAGACATCCACAGAGACAACTGCTCAAGGCGGTACTCGCCCCACCCCATAAATGCATTCGTTCGCGAATCACGACCGAATACCACAGGCGCTCGTCCGAGTCTTACCGGGCTGATGGAGTAAGACGATTCACCAAGTGAGTTTCAACTAAAGGATCGAAGTCATGAGCAGTGACGATGTGCTGGCGAACCAGAAGTCAATTCTGGCAAATCAGGAAGAGATTCTGGAGAACCAGGAGAAGATTCTGGCCCGGGTGGCGGCAGTCGAGGAGAACCAGGCTCGACTGGTGAAAATTCTATCCAACCAGGCAGCAATCATTGCGAATCAGGAGAATATCCTGAGCAATCAGACCAAGCTCGAAAAGGTTATCACAAATCAGGCGACAATCGTGGCAAACCAGGACCATATCCTGTGTAACCAGTCTAAACTCGAGAAAATCGTCGCCAATCAGGGGTCCATTCTGGGGAACCAGGAACACATCGTCGACAGCATTTCGAAGGTTCTGACAAACCAGGATTGTATCCTTGGAAATCAAAAGAAGATCATGAAAAAGTGACCCCTCTCGGGTCCGTTAAGAGGTCAGCCCGTGGCCTTCTGGTTCAGGCCTGAATGAACTCGAACGGACGATGACTTTTGCGAGCTGATCAGAAGATTCCCCCCCCCGATGGTGCCAGCGCTCGGCACCATGCTGGCTGGCGGGATGACCCCGAACGTCAGCCGTCTGAGCCGACTCGCGCCCACGCATCGCCACGCAACTCGCGGGGATGATCTATTCATCAGGACCACGAGGTGATGAAACGGCACTCAGCGCAGTCGAGTTTGCTGACCAAGTCTATGCACTTTGCGAGAAACAATATGGCTCATATCCGTCTTCCTGAAGGGGTCCCCGGCATTGTCGGGCTCCTCAACCAGTTTCCCGATTCTGCTCAGCATCTGAGCGGACTGGCGCAGTCGGTCCTGCGTGGCCCCTCCTCGTTAAGT
>NZ_DASWWZ010000002.1:0-9299 GCF_036405755.1 Schlesneria sp. | reverse complement strand
CTGTCTGAGTCGGGGGTGGGCTGCTTTAAGACTGGGGTTTGCGCATAACCGAATTCGAACTACAAACTTGCCCGACAATCACACAGGTTGCTCGGCGAGGGCCCGCGACCAGACAATTCCATAACTCGCGTGGAGTTCGTTATGAAATGCCCCCAGTGCAAAAACGATGACGTGTATCTGAGCACGAGCGGTAATTCGAAGGGTTCATTCTGGACCAAGGCTGCACGCTGTCACCGGTGCTGTTACCTGTTCAAGGTCGCCCGTTGGGTGCATGTTCCAGACAAAGAGCCGGTTCGCCAATGCGCTGAGCCAATTCGGCGTGCGGCCTGATACTTGCCTGCCCACGTCTCGGTGATCGTTCTGTCTGCGGGAGCAGTGCTTTTACGCTCCTTTTGCGGACCGATCATTAATGACTTACCACCCGATCGAGCGGTGGTCGCAATACCCACAGGGCTGGCTGAAATCTCGCGGAGGACCTGTGAGGTGTACCGACGAGTTGTACGCTTTTGGGAAGTGCCTGGCGTGATGCTCGGGGCGATGGGGCGACAAATCTCTTAACGAAAACTTTGGCGTCAGCGGTGCCCTGACTCGGGGCGCGTGTTCTTCAGGGAGAGCCTGAGCCGCATCGCTTGATCACTCGCTGTCGATGATCGCGGGGACCAGGAAGTAAGAGCCGTCGGTGCGGGGTGCGTTCGACAATGCCAGTTGCCGATCGAGCGACTCGGCGACGACATCGGGCCGCAGAACATTTTGAAGTTCTACAGCATGCACCATCGGCGCGATCCCTGTGGTATCCAGTTCGTTGAGGATCTCCACATAACCGACGATTGCGCTGAGGTCGCTGACAAGTGTATCTAACTCGTGGTCAGAAACCTTCAGGCGTGCGAGATCTGCGACTTTTTGAACTACGCTGCGCGTGAGTTCCATTGCCACCTCGAAAAACGACGTGACACGATCACCGCATGACAATCGCAGGCGATCGTGTCACTGACGAAAAATCAGCCTTCGATGGTGAATGGCTTCTTGACCACTCGCTTGACCACCAGGCCCGAGCGAAGGCACTGAACGCATACGCGAACTCGCTTGGATGATTCGCCCAACTGCATCCGCAGAGACTGAAGGTTGGGGCGGAACCAGCGCTTCGTGATACCGGTCGTCTTGCGACCGTTACCGCCCAGGTACTTTGCCTTACCGCGTTCGACCTTCTGGTTGCCGCGAACCGGTTTCTTTTGACAAATAGCGCACTCAGAACCCATGACAACCTCGAAAATCACTTGCGAAAATCTGTTGCTATAATGGCGCCGGCCGAATTGCAGCCAGTGCGGAACGCAGGAGTATAGCTATTAGGGCGCGGGATGCAAGTTAAAGTTCTCCCGTCCCGCAGTCTCGATCAGAAGCTCCCACTGTGGCAGCTTCAAGTTATTGATTAAACCGAAAGATCACAAAGGTTTGTGGAGAGCTGGCCGGCGACTCCACCGTCCTTCTTCACTTAGCCACCGGATGGGCGAAACTTAGCCACCGGATGGGCGAAGCGGATCTGCTGAAAAAGCTGGGTGGACCGTCGGTCATGAAATTACCCGCGGAGGTCCTCAAACAGAGCGGTTGAAAGATAGCGTTCACCGCTGTCGGGCAGGATTGTGACAATCGTCTTGCCGGCCGATTCAGGGCGGGCAGCGACTTTCAGTGCCGCGGCCATTGCGGCTCCGCAACTGATACCGCAGGTGATTCCCTCGAGCCGCATCAGCTTCTTCGCCGTCTCAATCGATTCCTCATCGGTTACCTGAACCACTTCATCGATAACTGAGCGATCGAGGATGTCAGGGATGAAGCCGGCGCCGATCCCCTGAATCTTGTGTTTTCCAGGGGCTCCGCCAGAGAGAACGGGGCTGTTGGTCGGCTCAACCGCGATCGACTTGATCGGCAGCTTCTTCTCGTTTTTCAAGTATCGAGTTACGCCGGTGATGGTACCGCCCGTGCCGACTCCGGCCACGAAGATATCAATCTTCCCTTCGGTGTCGTTGTAGATTTCAGGGCCTGTGGTTTTGAAGTGGATCGCAGGGTTGGCTGGGTTCTTGAACTGTTGTGGCATGAACCAGCCGTCTTGCCGCGAAAGTTCTTCCGCCTTGGCGATAGCCCCTTTCATCCCGTCCGCGCCGGGGGTCAGAATCAACTCGGCTCCGAAGCTTCGCAGCATCATGCGTCGCTCGACTGACATCGTTTCGGGCATGGTAAGGGTCAGTGAGTATCCGCGAGCCGCACAGACGTAGGCCAGAGCGATCCCTGTGTTACCGCTTGTCGGTTCGACCACGTGCATGCCGGGTTTGAGTTTGCCGTTGGCTTCGGCATCCCAGATCATGGCGGCGCCGATTCGGCACTTGACGCTGTACGCGGGGTTTCGGCCTTCAATTTTTGCCAGAATTGTGGCGTTCAAACCCTCGGCCAGGCGATTGATCTTGACGAGTGGTGTTCGGCCGATGGATTCCGAATTGTCCTTAAAAACTGGCATCTGCGAGCTCCCTGCAGCGGTTCGTTGAGTGGAATGGCGAATTGAACACTATTGCATGTCGAGAATTCGGCCTTTTGCCTTAAAGGTAATCGGCTCTTCTCGGCCGCTGATCGTCAAAAAGAAGGTTTCCTCAAACAATCCAGGCTTGTTGGGGGGCGTGAACGTCAAGGTGATCTGGTGAAGCACTTTTGTCTCGTCCGTTTTTTTGACCCGGATCGACGTGTCCTGCTCCGTGCGCTCACATTTCTCAATCTTGAACGGCTTGGCGGGCGTTTTGGTGGAACGGACCAGCACCTGAATTTCTTTTGGTTTTCCGGGGGTGAGCGTTCCGAAGTTGGCCTCGGTTACGACAATTTCCGGTTCAATTCGGGCTTCCACCTGCACCGGAATCTGGGGGTTGTTGACGTCGTCTGTCACAAGCATCATCTGGTCGCGGAGCGCTCCGATGGGTGCCGTCGGCTTGAGTTTCACGATCAGGTCGTAGTTGACATTGCCGTTCGCTCGAGATTTTTCCACGATTTCTGCGACAAGGTGGGGACTATTGAATTTGGCTGATGTGAGCGTCCAGTTATTTCGGCCGGCGTAACTGACGGTCAGGGTCTGTTCTGCCCCTTTTTCCGGGTCAACCGAGCCGAAATTGACTGAACCAGGCTGCAGAACGACATCGGAGCGGATGTAGCCTTCTGCATAAATTCGGGTTGTGCCGAAAATGTTCCTGCTGGGGATGAAGAACGTCACAATTCCGTGCGTTCCGCGTTTTTCACCGTGATGGCGAATCGTATCCAGACGAAGATTAATATACTTCGTCTGGCCGGGAGGAATGGTGATCGCGGCGGGAAGAGTCAGTGCCCCTGTGGGAGAGAGTCGATTCTCGTCCCATGAGAGGCACCCGCATGAGGTCGAAAGTGCGGTAATTTGCACTTCGTCTGCGTGAACATTGGTGACAGGTATCCGAAACGAAACGTCCTGTCCTCGCGCGACGCTTTTGTAGCTGATCTTTTGCATGTCTTTGTCGATCAGCGCCTTGGCCCAATCGGGGTCCTCTGGCGAGTCTGCGTGCAGCACTGGGGACATGATCAGAAAAAACCCGATCAGACCGAAACACCTAGCTACGGGCGCTTTCGACATTGCTCAAACTTCCTGCAAACACGACACGGATCGTGCTGAGCAGACTATGGTTGCGGTGCGGAAGTTTCAATCACTGGCTTGGCGACAGTGACCGAATGTTCTGCCACGCGACCTTTCGCCTTAAAGGTCACTGGTTGCTCACGTCCGGAGATAGTAAGTGAGAACACTTCTTCAAACAACCCGTCCTGCTCTGACGGAGTGCAAGTGAGTGATAAGGTGTGGATCATCTGATCGGCATCGGAAGATTTCACCTTGAACACATCGTCCTGTTTCTCACGGTCGATTTTCTGGATGCGAAAGGGCTTTTTGCCACGCACGACCACGGTCACTGTCTTCGACTGGCCTGCATCCAGTTTTCCTAACTGAACATCTGATACCACAATGTCGGGTTCAATTTGGGCATCGACGGTGGTCGCATACCCATTGTCACTTCCTTCGTTTGTGACGATCAGCATCTGGTCCCGGAGTTTTCCAACGGGAGCTTTGGCGTCGAGGGTGACAATCACTTCGTAGTTTGCGGTCCCGCCACTGCGGTTCTTTTCCACGACTTTGGTCGTCAGGTGCGGATTGTTGACTTTTGCGTCAGTAATCTTCCAGTCGGGGCGGCCACCGTTGTAGGAAACCGTCATGCGATGCTCCATCGCGCGGCCGATGTCAACGACGCCAAAGTTGAGGTTGTTCGTCTGCAGCACAACATCCTGCCGGATTCGGCCTTCGACAGGGATGGTGACCTGTGAGGTCGAGCCTCGGGTCGGTTCCAGCAGGGAAACGAACGCGCGGACGTGTTTGTTCCCCTGGTGCCGGATCGTGTCGAGGCGGATTGTCAGTTCCTGGCGCTCACCCGACGGGATCGTAATGGGAGTTTTGTCCTGCCACGAGATGCAACCGCACGAGGTGCTGACGCTCGAGACCTGAATGGCCTCCTTAAAGATGTTTGTCAGCGTAATCTTGAACGTCACATCGGAGTTTTTGGCGACTGAACCAAATTTGATTTCGGTCTTGTCGAACATCTTTCGGCCCCAGTTCTGGTCTTGTGCCGATAAGGGGCTGACAGCGAGAAAGGCGGAAAGAAGGCAGGCGGTACGAACTACGCAGAGGAACATTGTCGTCTCGCTTCTGTGAAGCTAAACCCAATCGATCGATGGAAAAGCCTTGGCATGTCCACAGCCAGGGCACGAGGACAAAACCTGTCGTCTCGTTTTGCACATCATTACAACGTCCGTGTTTGACATTATGCGCGCTCTGCACAGCCGTCAACGGAACTTTTTTGCAGAGCGTTTCGAAGTTTCTTCAAATGATTTTGCGGTCAACTTTACGATCAGCAGATCCCTCTCCCCTTTTTTTGGCGTTACAGGTTTCCATTGTGGTCACATCCGGCACGATTCGCCCGGGGACGGCGCATGCAGTCCAGGATCCGGGGCTGGGACATCACATCGTGGGATGATTGCTCTCTGCTCAACCTGACTGAGTGTCGGCCAGACACCTTCCCCCCTGTTTTTCAGGCGTTGGCAACTTTTCTCATTTTGAGTTACAAAATACCCAGAGGGAAATAAACCAATATCTGACTTTTGTGGCACTTTCGGTGGGGACGGAGATCGTCTTACGCAAACGGGAGGCCACTCGAGCAAGTTTTCCGAAGTGACTGTTGGGGCATCGCGGAATTCAGTCGGTCATCGCGGTACCGCTGGAAATGAGTCAATCGCCTAGAGACGTTGTCCTGAATCAGTGAGGGGTTTGCACCATGAGCAATTCGCAAGTGAACGTCGCCATGATCGGACTTGGCTTTGGAGCCGAGTTCATTCCCATTTATCAGGCGCATCCCAATGCCAACGTCTACGCGATCTGTCAGCGGAACAAAGAGCATCTGAACGTGATTGGCGATCGATTTAATATCGAGAAACGATTCACGGATTACAGCGAAGTCCTGAAAGACGCCAAGGTCGATTTCGTTCACATCAATTCGCCCATTCCCGATCACGCGACGATGTCGATGCAGGCCTTGCGGGCGGGCAAACACGTCATGTGTACGGTCCCGATGGCCACCACGGTCGAAGAATGTCAGCAGATCTGTGAACTGGTCAAGCAGACCGGCCTCAAGTACATGATGGCGGAAACCGTCGTCTACTCACGTGAGTTCCTCTTCATCAAGGATCTCTACGAGAAGGGTGAACTCGGGAAAATCCAGCATCTGGCCGCGTCGCATCCGCAGGACATGGATGGATGGCCCTCGTACTGGGAAAAAATGATCCCGATGCACTACGCCACCCACGTTGTCAGCCCGTGTCTGGGGTTGCTCAACGGGCGTGCCGAGTACGTCAGTTGCTTTGGTTCAGGGACGGTTCGGGACGATATCGCACAAAAGTCGGGGAACAAGTTCGCGGTGGAATCCTGTCACATCAAGATCAAGGATTCTGACGTCACCGCGCATATCTGGCGATTCCTGTATGACGTCGCGCGACAGTACCGTGAGAGCTTCGATGTCTACGGGACCAAGAAGAGCTTTGAATGGACGCTCGTTGAGGGTGAACCTCACGTGATTCACACCGCGAAAAAGCCCGAGCATGAAATTCCGTCCAAGATCGAAGTGCCGGACTTCGCTCACCTCTTGCCAGAGCCGATCCGCAAGTTTACACAGTCGATTCAGGACGCAGATCATCTGTCGTTCATTCAGGGAGGTGGGCACGGGGGATCCCATCCGCATCTGGTCCACGAAATGGTCAGCGCACTGATCGAAAATCGTGATCCCTGGCCGAATGCCACTCTATCCGCCAACTGGACCTGCGTCGGAATTCTGGCGCATGAATCGGCGCTGAAAGGTGGGGAAGTCCTGCGACTGCCCGAGTTTACACTGTCCTGATCGATACCTGCTGATCGACACAGGACGATAGCAAAAATTCACGCGAACCTGGATCGGAACTGGCCCACCTCGAGAAGATTCTTCTCAAGAGGGGTTCGATGGATCCAGGTTCGGAGCACAGTTGGGGGGACCTGGTTCCACTTTAACTGACTGACTCAGAACCCAAATTCAAGTTGTTTCTACTACGTACCGGAAGGACACATCCGACATGGCCGTCGAAAACCGTATGGACAAAATCGTCGCGCTCGCAAAGCGGCGGGGATTCATTTTTCAGTCGTCCGAGATCTATGGCGGTTTGAACGGATTCTGGGATTACGGTCCGCTTGGCGTTGAACTCAAGCGAAACGTGCGGCAGGCCTGGTGGGCCGACATGATCACCGAGCATGACGAAGTCACGACGCCCGAAGGGGCACCCAGTCCGTTCGACATGGTGGGTGTCGAAACTTCGATCGTGATGCACCCTCAAGTCTGGAAGGTGTCGGGCCATTTCGATCTGTTCGCGGATAAGCTTCAGGATTGCCGCGAATGTAAAGGACGGTTCCGCGCGGACCATATCGGGACCAGCGAGTGTCCGCTGAAGCCTTCGAAGCATCCTGGCGAGCATGACAAGTGCCAGTTGACCGAACCGCGCGACTTCAACCTGATGTTCGAAACGCATACCGGCGCGGTTCGTTCTGAAGAGACCCGTGCATTCCTGCGGCCTGAAACGGCACAGGGGATGTTCGTGAACTTCAAGAACGTCTGCGATTCCAGTCGCGTCAAGATTCCATTCGGGATTGCGCAGATCGGTAAGAGTTTCCGCAATGAGATCACACCGCGTAACTTCATTTTCCGCTCTCGTGAATTTGAGCAGATGGAGATGGAGTTCTTCTGTCATCCAAGTCAGTCGCTCGAGTGGTACCGCTACTGGCGCGACCGCCGCTACAACTGGTATCTCAAGCATGGGATCTCGGCAGGGAATCTGATTTTGCGAGAACATACCGCCGAAGAGCTTGCGCACTACTCAGTCGGTACTGCGGATCTCGAGTACGCCTTCCCATTCCTCGACGAGGGATCGTACGGAGAACTTGAAGGGGTTGCGCACCGCGGCGACTTCGACTTGCGGTCACACTCGGAAGGGAAGCTCTGCAAACAGGATGGCAAGCTGGTCGTTGAACTCGGGCCTGATGGAAAGCCCAAGTATGCGGGGAGTGGCAAAGACCTGTCTTACTTCGATGACCAGATTCGCGAACGATATGTTCCTCACGTGATCGAACCCGCAGCGGGCTGTGATCGTGCCACCCTGGCGTTCCTCTGTGAAGCCTACCACGAAGATGAACAGCCGGACGAAAAGGGTGTCATGCAGTCACGCGTGATGCTGAAGTTCCATCCGAAGCTGGCTCCGATCAAGGTTGCGATCTTCCCGCTGATCAAAAAGGATGGTATGCCAGAGAAGGCGGCCGCCATTTATCGCGAGTTCAAACAGGCCGGGATTGCCGCTGCCTACGACCAGCAGGCCGCGTTTGGCCGCCGGTACCGCCGTATGGATGAAATCGGTACTCCGTTCTGCGTTACGGTCGACAGCGAAACCATGTCGGGTGATACCGTCACGATCCGGGACCGCGACACGCTCGAACAGATTCGCGTTCCCGTCAAAGAGATCGTTGACCACGTTCGTAGCCGCATGGCGAGTTGCTGAGACTCGATCAGTCAGACTCGACCGCATGCTCGAATTCAGTTCGGGCATGCGGTCGTTTTCGTTTGACGCAGGTGAGTGACGCTGTGGATTGGATCGAATAGGGCCGGGAACCTGCCGGCATCCCCCCGTGATTTGAAGGCACAAAAAACGGTCCCAGGGCTCTGCACGAATTCGCTTTGAAACGGGTTTCCGTACCAGTGAGTGGGGAGGTCCAAATCAGGCCAGGATGTCGTGCAGGACGTGGCCGTGCACATCGGTCAGGCGGCGTTCAATCCCGTTGTGGTAGAATGACAGTCGCTCGTGATCCAAACCTAGCAGGTGCAGAATGGTCGCGTGCAGGTCATAGATCGTGGTGGGCTGGACGACGGCAGTGTGTCCGAAGTCATCCGTGGCGCCATAACTATACGCTCGTTTGACGCCCGCTCCTGCCAGCCACGTTGTGAACCCCTTCGGGTTATGGTCGCGGCCACTCGCTCCTTTCTGAAACGTGGGCATGCGACCGAACTCTGTCACGAAGACGACGAGTGTATCTTCCAGCAGGCCTGTTCGTTTCAGGTCCGTCAACAATGCGGCGGCGGGCTGGTCAAGAATGGGAGCATGCACCTCGTATTGGGATTTCAGGGTCTTGTGGCCATCCCAGTTTCCCACACCTTCGCCCATGGCATACGAGCCGTTAAAGAGCTGGACGAATCGGACCCCTTGTTCCAGCAGTCGACGTGCGAGCAGACAATTCCGACCGAAGCCAGCTTTGACAGGGTTTGCGTCGAGGATGCCGTAGAGTGCTTGAGTTTCCTGACTCTCGCGGGAAAGGTCCGAGACTTCGGCGGCCCGCAGTTGCAGGCGCGCGGCCAGTTCATAGCTGGCGATCCGCGCTGCGAGGTTAGAATCACCCTGGTGCTGCTCGAGGTGCCGCCGATTGAGTCGCTTGAGGAAGTCGAGCGTGGCCACCTCGTTCGCCTCAGGGATTTCCGCCGGCCTCGACAGGTTCGCGATGGGCTTGTCTGCATTAAACGGGGTTCCCTGGAATACAGCGGGTAGAAAAGCGCTGTTCCAGTTGTTCGATGCTGCTTGCGGGACCCCACGAGGATCGGGGATGGCAACAAAGCTGGGAAGATCGGCGGTCTCACTTC
>NZ_DASWWZ010000001.1:0-5133 GCF_036405755.1 Schlesneria sp. | reverse complement strand
TCCAGTCACGCGTTAGTGACTGCGTGGCGAGTTCACCCGATTCGCGATATAATGCAGGTTTATCAATTGTTTGGGACGCTCGAGTCCATTAACCGCAAGCTCCTGCCAATTCACACCTCCCCTTCGGCCCGCTTGAGATGGGGAGGAGGGACGTTTTGAGGTTTTTGCCTGAACTCGCTCCGCCAATAACCCGTTCGCTCGAATCAAGGAACCGCATACGATGGCAGTCTTTCTGGGGATCGATATTGGCACAAGCGGTACAAGAACTCTGGCCATGCGTGAGGATGGCACCATCCTGGCCAGTGCCACTTCAGAGTACGAACTCTCATCCCCAAAGCCTGGCTGGTCAGAACAGAATCCCGAAGACTGGTGGGAAGCGACTCAGATTACCGTCAAAAAGGTTCTGAAATCCGGCAAGATCAAGGCCGATGACGTCGCCGGGATTGGACTCAGCGGACAGATGCACGGCAGTGTGTTTCTGGACAAACAGAACGAAGTGATTCGCCCCGCCATCCTCTGGAACGACCAGCGGACGGCCCAGGAATGCATCGATATTGAAAACAAGGTCGGGGGCCGCGCCAAACTGATCGAGATGGTCGCGAACCCTGCCCTCACCGGCTTTACGGCTCCAAAAATCGTATGGCTGAAGAGTCATGAGCCGAAGAACTACGCGAAGGTCGCTCATATCCTGCTGCCGAAAGACTACATCCGTTTCCGCATGACTCAGGAATTTGCAACCGATGCCAGTGACGCATCGGGGACATTGCTCCTGGACGTACGGGCCAGAGAATGGTGCAAACCGCTGATCGACCGTCTCGACATCAAAATGTCGGCTCTCCCGAAAGTGTTTGAATCGGAAGATATTACTGGTGTTCTTACCGAAGAAGCGGCCAAGCTGCTCGGTCTGAAGAAAGGTGTCCCGGTCGTCGGGGGTGCGGGTGATCAGGCAGCCGGCGCCGTCGGAAATGGTATCGTCAAACGAGGCATCATCTCGGCAACGATGGGGACCAGTGGAGTCATCTTCGCTCACAGCGACGAGGTCCAGATTGACCCCGCAGGACGAGTTCACACCTTCTGCCACGCTGTGCGCGGCAAATGGCACGTCATGGGTGTGGTTCTCTCTGCCGGTGGTAGCCTGCAGTGGTACCGCAATCAGTTGGCTCAAGCCGAAATGACCGACGGCAAACGACTGAAGACTGACCCGTACAATCTCATTACAGAACAGGCAGCGGAAGCTCCTCCGGGATGCGAGGGGTTGTATTTTCTGCCGTACCTCTCGGGTGAACGGACGCCCCACGCAGATCCTCACGCCCGGGGCTGCTGGATCGGGCTCAGTCTTCGTCACGGCCGTTCCCACATGATCCGCTCGATCATGGAGGGGGCGACATACGCTCTGCGTGATTCACTGGAAGTCATCAACTCGATGAGCATTCCAATCCGAGAAATCCGGCTGTCCGGCGGGGGAGCACGCAGCGATTTCTGGCGGCAGATGCAGGCCGATGTTTATGGTCGCCGCGTCAGCCTGATTAATACGGAAGAAGGCCCCGCCTTCGGTGCGGCCCTCCTGGCGGCAGCCGGAACGGGCAAGTTCAAGTCCGTCGTCGAAGCGTGCGGAGCGATGGTCAAAGTCGTCGCGAGCACAGATCCTCAGGCCGAAGCCAAGAGGATTTACACGAAGTCGTATCCGATGTTCGGCAGGCTGTATAAAGCACTCAAGAACGAGTTTGTGGATATCGCCAAGATCGTTTCCGAGTCCTGACATGCCGCAGGAATAGTCATGATTGACGATGCAGACGAATCGCATGAGCGTCAAGACAGTGACTACGATGGAGCTTGGAAAGAGGCCTTACGGTTGCACCTGCCCCAATTTGTGGGCAGGTTCTTTCCTTCCCTCGCCCAGTCGATTGACTGGTCTTGCGATCCCGTCTGGCTCGACAAAGAGATCAGCCAGATCATCGGACAGGCAGGGCAACGCAATCAGGAAGTCGACTTGCTGTTCAAGGTCCTGCTCCGCGATGGAAAGGAGCAGTGGATCTTATGCCATCTGGAAATCCAGACGGCGTTCCAGTCTGACTTCGAACAACGACTGGATCTGTACAATGCCGGCCTGAAATGGACGTTCCGGCAGGAAGTCATCACGCTAGTGATCCTCGCGGATATCAATCCCCGGTGGCGCCCGCGTGAACATCGCTTTGAACTTGGCGGCTTTGTCAGCTACCGCTTGTTCCCCGTCTGCAAGGTGATCGACCACCTGGAATCAGATTGGGCGGATGACACGTCGCTGGCCGTTCAAGTGGCACGAGCCCAAATCGCGGCGTTGAGAACGGCAGGAAATCCCGAAGAGCGGTTTCATGCGAAAACTCAGCTTATTCGTAATCTTTACTCCGTCGGTTACAATGCGGGAGAGATACGCGAGCTTTACCGTCTGATCGACTGGATGATGCATCTGCGACCGGATTTGACGCGCCAGTTTGAATTGGATCTGGTTTCTTTCGAGAAGGAACTGCAAATGCCGTACATCACTTCCATTGAACGACACGCGGAAGAACGCGGCCTGGAGAAAGGACTCGAGCAAGGACGTGCAATTCTGGTTCGACAGCTCAGTCGACTCTGCGGTGACATCCCCGTCGACGTTCTACTGCAGGTCAAGCAGCTTTCTTTTGAACAGGCCGAAGACCTGGGCATTGCTCTGCTGGACTTCCGGTCGGTCGCTGACTTGAAAACGTGGCTGGAAGCACATGCCGTCGACCCATCATAAGGCAACTCGGTTCCTCCCGTGAATCACCCTGTCGATGGCGTTTCGCGGTGCGGGATCGAAGCGCTCCCAAACTCTGCTCTCGCTCTTTTCTATGACGTGGATCGACTAACCTCTCTTTCCAGTTGAACAAAACATGCCCGACTCGACCGAGCCTGCTTCACTCCAACCCTTGATCGCCGAAGGAGTGCCGCCCGACCTGGAGAAGCTGAGATCCCGCTTTAGTGAACTCTGCGAGATCATCGCAAAACTGCGATCACCGGAAGGCTGTCCCTGGGACCGCCAGCAGACCCTGGAATCGATCAAGCCCTATACGCTGGAGGAAACCTACGAGCTATTGGAAGCGATCGACTCCGGCGACGACGGAGCGATTGTGGAAGAGCTCGGGGACGTTCTACTTCAGGTTCTCCTCGATAGCCAGATTGCAGCCGATCAAGGTCGGTTCGACCTCAACGATGTCGTCGATGTACTTGCTCGCAAACTCGTTCGACGTCATCCGCATGTGTTCGGTGACGTGAAGGTCGGCACCGCGAATGACGTCGCGCTGCACTGGGACCGAATCAAACGATCAGAAAAGACGCGGCAATCAATCTTTGACGGATTACCTGCCGAACTGCCCGCACTCGCCCGTGCAGCCCGGCTATCGAAGAAAGCCGCTCGCGTCGGCTATGACTTTCCGACCCGGAACATGTTGTTCGATAAGCTCCAGGAAGAGATCACGGAACTGGCGTTTGAAATCTTCCCGGCTGGTAAGATTCCCCATGTTGAAGCGAACGTGGATGTTCCGGTCGAGCCAGATCCGGAACCATTCACTGCGGAACAGCAACGCCGAATCGAATCCGAAATCGGTGACGTCCTGTTCGTCGTGGCCAATATCGCACGACGCTGGCACATCAACCCCGAGGAAGCGCTGCGAGCCAGCAACGCCAAGTTTCAGCGACGGGTCGAATACATCGAGCGGCGCCTCAAGGAAACGGGACGCGATATTCATTCAGCCAGCTTGACTGAGATGGAGGAGCTCTACCAGGAAGGCAAGCAAATTGAAAAGTCCGGGAAGGGAGAGCCCCGCTAGCAACTCTGCAGCGACAATCGCAGTCGATCGTTAACTTCGAGACATCAGGTCACATCGATTATTTGCCGAAATTCTCAGTCTGCGAGCGGCAGGGCGTTCGCAGACTGAGCTCAGCGGTTCCAGCATTTCCACAGGTTGAATACGATTTCCTGACGCGGCCAATTATGTGCCGCCATGGGCCGGACTGAACAACAGATTCATGAGTTCGCAGCCGCGATCAAGACGGAGTGCAGACTGTGCTGCTGCGATTTCGTCATAGGTCTTAGCGGAATCCGCCGTAATCGACGTGCCACACAAAGCAAATGGGACGTAGCCGTGGCTGTGCGTCTTGGTTCGCAGAAATGTCGGATGGTCAGGACAGATCAGCAATCGGTATTCACCTTGTGAGCGCAGATACTCGTGTAGCGGCCCCACAATATGCTGGTCGATCTGTTCCAGGGCCCGAACTTTTTCGTCCGCCTTCCCTTCATGCGACGCTTCATCTGAGGCCTCAACATGAACGACGATGAAATCAGTCACGTCGTCTTTGAGTGCCTGAATTGCAGCGCGTCCTTTGGCCGCGTAATCCGTGTCGAGATAGCCCGTGGCACCTTGAACTTCGATCACTTTCCAGCCGAGGAGCCGGCCAATCCCGCGTAGCAGGTCCACCGCTGTGATGACCGCCCCGCGCTGGCCGAATCGCTCCAAGAACGGCGTCAGATTCGGCCGTTGCCCCTGCCCCCAAAGCCAGATCTGCGTCGCGGTATGCGTTCCGGAAGCAGCCCGTTGCTGGTTCTCAGGAGAGCCGGCGAGCAACCCCTCGCTCTTTTCCATCAACTCACGCAGAAGTTCAGACCCCGGGCCTTGCGGCAAATAGGGTTCAATCCCCTGGCCCGTAATGTCGTGGGGAGGAGTGGTGAGTGTCTTGTTGCCGAAAGGAGCAACCGTGTCACGAGCACGATAGACCAGCAGGTTGCGATAGCTCACGCCCGCATAGAACTTCCAGTGCTCGTTCCCGCACTGATCACGTTGCAGCGTCTCAATCAGCGTTCGCGCGAGGTCCGTCGGGATTTGCTCTGCCGTAAAGCTGACCATCTCGCCGTTGGCCACCGTGACAAAGTTGCAGCGGATGCACCAGTCATTCACTCCCAACTCGATCCCTTGGGCGGCGGCTTCCAGTGGCGCACGTCCCGTATGAAACTCAAGCGGGTCGTAGCCAAACAGACTCATCGTTCCGACATCGCTGCCGGAGGGCATCGAGGCTGGAACATGATCCGCGCGGCCGACGACACCCAGTCGCACGACTTCGTCCATATTCGGAACAGCG